>DATLPP010000264.1:0-5854 GCA_035535615.1 Candidatus Udaeobacter sp. | reverse complement strand
GCCTCAACGGCCCAGCCCGCGACGGCCGAAACATCGGTCGGGCGTGGCTCGATCTCGAACTGCCCGCCCTGAACGTAGGAAGCGTCGAGCAGCTGCGTGATGAGCGCCGCCAGTCGACGGGACTGGCGGACGATCGAATCGACGGCGTCTCCCAGCCGATCGCTCCGATCGGCAGCGAGAGCCCGCTGCGCAAGCTGGGCGTAGCCGGACACCGCCGCGACCGGTGTCCGAAGCTCGTGCGTCGCCACAGAAAGAAACTCTTCGCGAAGTCGTTCCCCTTCCTCAGCGACCAGGCGCGAATGCTGCTCGACGGCCAGCAGTCGTCTCTCGCTCCGCGTTCGATCGAGGACCGCTGCGCCGAGGACGAGCGAGGTCACCGCGGCAACGGCCAAGAACGCTTGCAGCAAGAGCAGAGATTCGTTGGGGGATCCAACCGCATAGGGCCCGAACCCATTGATGGTTCCCCAAATCGCGATGCCGCTCACCGCGAGCATGACCGTCGCGGCTGCCCGGGGTCCAAATCGGAACGCGGCCCAGACGAGTACCGGAAACGTCAAGAACGCGACCGGAACGCGGTAAACCGAGAGTGGCCCGGCGCCGCCAAATATCACGACGCCGGTCGTGAGGGTCGCGATTGCGAGGACCACGGCTTCGGCGAGCCGCTCGGCCGCAAACGGGAAGCGGCTCGTGGCCCAGAGCACGACGGCCGGTGCGACCAGCAAGGCACCCGCGGCGTCACCGAGCCACCACGTCAGCCAGATCGGACCGACGTCGGACCAGCGAGCGAGCCCTGTGAGCTCCAGACTCGCGACCCCCACTGTGGCGCTGACCGCCGGAGCCAGCACCGCCGCAAACAGCGCGAAGCGCAGGACATCCTGGGGCCGGTCGAACACAGCGCGGCCGTTGGCCCACCGTCGGATGAGATACGTCGCGACGATTGCCTCCAACGTGTTGCCGACCGCTATTCCGACCGAAGAAAGCACGTCGCCGGAAGTGGCGAGATTTACCGCGAATGCACCGATGAGAATTCCGGGCCACAACGTCGTCCCAAATAGAAGGAGTGCGGCGATCGCCAAGCCGGTGGGTGGCCACACGGCGCTGGCGCTGGCGTTTACGAACGCCAGCAAGAGGCCGAGTCGTCCGGCTACGAAATAGAGCGCGACCAGAAGGGCAAGACTTAGCCCACGGCGCAGCCATCCGCGCAGGCCGATCACGCGCGCGAGGCTAGGTCTCCTCGCTTGGCGCGTCTAGGGTCTTCGGGGCAACCTCACTCGGTATTGCTTACTCGATCGGCTCTTGCGTACCCAGGTTGCGCGCCGCGAACGCGATTTGAATCTCGACCTGGCGGATCTGCTCGTCGACAACGAGCGAGCCGTGACCGGCGTCGAAGCGGTACTCCTCGAACTTCTTGCCGAGCTCGAGGAGACGCTCGCGGTAGATGTCGACACTCCGCGACGGGCAGCGCGGATCGTTCTGCCCAACGAGGAGAAGCATCGGCACCTTGACACCGTCGATGTATGTGATCGGGTTGCTGCGCCGGTAGCTCTCGGGGACGTCCGCCGGTGTGCCGCCGAAAAGGTCGGCGTCGTACTTCTTGAGCGGCTCCATCTCATCTTCGAAGGCGGCGACGTAGTCACCGATCGGGACGATCCCAATGCCCAGCCCCCACCGCTCCGGCTGAACGCCGAGCCCGAGCAGCGTGAGGTAACCACCCCACGATCCGCCGGACAGGACGGTGCGCTTCGGATCGGCGATGCCGAGCTGCACGACCCAGTCGTGCACCTTCGCGATGTCCTCGAGCTCGGTGAGTCCCGGCTTGCCGACGATCGCGTCGCACCACAGTTTTCCGTAACCGTTCGAGCCGCGGTAGTTCACGAGGACGACCGCGAACCCGTGGTCGACCCACGCCTGATTCCGCGCCGAGAACTCATCTCGGTCGTGCGACTCGGGACCGCCGTGGATGATGAAGATCGTCGGATGAGGACGGCGGCCTTTCGGCTCGGCGACAAAGACGTGAATGCCATCAACATCGATGTCCTGATACGGCGTCCCCGCCGGCGCCGGCTCGCCGGGTGGCCGCATGACGATGCCGTCGCGCCCGCGGATGACCGGCGGCTCGGCCGCGCTCTGCCACATGTACCAGACGTCGCCGTCGGGCCGCACGCGCGCCTCGCTGACGCTGCCGGGCTCGGTCTGAAGCCGCTCGAGCTGCTTGTTCGCGAGGTCGAACCGGTAGAGCTCCCCTCGCCCGCGATGGTCGTGCGTGATGAGCAGCGCACGCGCGTCCGGATACCAGTCGGCGGAGACCTCACCGGGAAGATCGATCGCGAGCTCCTCATCCCGGCCGGTCGCCACGTCGACGATGAGCGGCCGCTTCAGGCCCTGGCGCTCGTGCAGGACGATGAGGCGCTGATCCCCGGCGACCGGCGACCAGCGGGAAGGCTCGAGGCCCTTGCCGGGCCCGTCCCACAGCTCGGCGACCTTCTGCCCATCGAGGTCGAGGACGCGGAGAGCGCGATTCCGGCTGTCGCCGTGCTCGCTGTGCGCGATCGCGAAGAGCCGCTCGTCGCGCGAGATGCCGACGACGGCGGCGCTCTGCGGATGCGAATAGACAAGCTTCGGCGCGGCGTCATCTCGGACGCGATAGATCGTCGTCCCTTCATCGCTGCGCGATCGGCCCACGATCTCGAACGACGACGCGATCGCAATGCGCGCGCTGTACGCAGGCGCGAGCTCCTCGAGGATGGGCTCGGAACCCCCGCGGCCGAATAGCTCGACGCGGAAGTGGCCGAGCTCATTGCCCTTCGCGTCGTCGAACCAGTAGATGCGCTTCCCGGCCGGATCGAGGCGCGGCGGGACCATGTAGCCGGTGCCCGCGGGACGGTCGGTGACCTGACGGTGCTCGTTCGTTGTCCGGTCCCACACGTAGACCTCGTACTTGCCGCTCGCGTTCGATGTGTAGACGAGGCGGTCGGGGTTATCGCGCGCCCACGTCGGAAGCGAGAGCCGCGCCGCGCGGTAGCGGCGCTTCCAATCGGTCTGGGTGGCGGAGATAGTGGGGGCGGTCAAGAAATCGAGTGTACGAGCCGGTCACCGTTTGGTGGCGGCGATCTCTCTCACCGCGGCTAATTTCAAATCTCTCGCCAGCCGTCGCAGCTCGTCGAGCTCTTCGGGTTCGAGCGCGAGCTGCGATTGGCGCATTGCCAGCGCCGCGTTCACGGCGTCAACGAAGGCATCGTGTTGCAACTGAGGCGCGCGACCTTCGTACGCGTCAAACCACCTCTCGACCTCCTGCCAGCGCCAGAACCCTCGATCGCCGACTTCATAGCGAGGCTTGGGAAAGTTTCCAGGACCACGCTCGCCCTTGACCAAGAGGCTGATGCTTTCGCGCGAGCGACCGCGCCGTTGCGCTATGTCTGTCTGAGCAACAAGCTCTTCCGGTTCAATCGCAAGTACCTTCACTCCGGGGAGTGTGTGCTCAACCTGCTCGATAAGAGATACGACGGCGGACGAGAAGTCCTGCGCTTCGCGGTCAACCCCGATGAAGGCGCGGCCGTTGCGCTCGCTGACAGTCGAGTCGGGAACGGACGTATACAGATCTTTGATCTGCGAATCGCTCAGACGCTCGGCATCCAACAGAAGCGTCAGCGCAATCTCTTTCATTGCGCGCGTTCTTCCCGATGCGGACATTTCAGACTCTCGCGGACGATCCGCGCCGCATGCGAACTTGGGATCTGTGGCGTTGCGTTGATGGCGATCCGGCACCCACCACGGGCTCGGTAGCCGCAAAGAAGGAAGCCCCAATGTCCGCCTTTTTCGAGACGCCACCACGGATCGGAAAGCACGGTGTCGATCGCATCTTGGACCTCCTTCTTTGGATGACGCCCGCTGGTCACGATGGATTGTCGGCGGCCTGTTGACGGCTGTCAACACCACATGCGGGGGCTCCCGAACTCGGCCGAATGGCTGCCAACCTAGAACAGATGTTCGCACAGAGTCCCTCGACGTGACTAGCCGGATGCTCCCCCTCGTAGGTGCGGTGCCTTGCCCGAAGGCAGCGTCAGCGTTGCCGCGAGGTCGACGCCCGCGCCGACGATGGCTTCGTTCGAAGTGGTCGGCGGCGAATCGCCGCGCGTCATCCGCGACGTGTCGCTCGTCCCGCCGGTCCGTGCCACCCGTACTCCCGCACCGGCCCGCGACGGCCGCTGTACCAGACGGCGAACCCGATCAGAGCCGCCGGAACAACGATGAAGAGCGGGCTGTAGAGCGGCGCGACCGTGCAGCATTCGCGGGCCGACTCGAGCGCACCGAACGCGACCGGCGCGACCGCTAGGACCCATGGCCACTCGATGGGACGGTTCGCGAGCCAGTCCGGAAGTCGCAGCGGATCGATCGGTTGGAAGGTACGAAGCCAGAACGGCAATTCGATCGCCCCCGAGACAAGCGGCGCGACCGCGACGAACGCCAAGTTCGCTGCGGCAAATGCGGTCCTCGCGATCGAAGGCGGGTACACGATCGCGGGCCATGGCGCGAGGGCGCCGGCGACGGCGACTGCCACGCGAACGCCATCGGGGACCTGGTTCGCGTTGATCGAAGTGATCGCGATCACGATCGCCCCCAGGCTCGCTGCGATCCACGCGTCCGCGGGTCGCATGCGCAACCGTAAGGCGGCGAGCCCGAAGAGGAGTGCGGCCTCAACCCAGCCGAGTCCCTCGTAGAGCCAGCTCGAAACGCGCGCGTCGCTCGGATACCGCGGATCGAGCAGCTGGACCGTGACGAAACCGGCGGCGGCGAACGCCAGAACGCCGGCGACCGCGAGCGCGGCGATCGCGACGAGGTAGAGCGCCCGGCGCACTACGGCCTAACGGCCGTCGCGATGGACGCTGAAGACGTCGCGCACTCCCTCGAGCTTCGCGAGCACGCGGGAGAGCTGCTCGACACTGGTGACCTGCAGCGTCGCGTTCACGGTCGCCGTCTTGTTGGGATTCGCTTGCGCCGAAAGGGCAAGGAGCTGCACCTGGTTCTCGCTGATCACGGCTGCGACGTCGCGCAGGAAGCCATCGCGGTCCCATCCCTCGATCCGGATCGCGACCGGATACGTCCGGGTCGTCGAGCGCTCCCACTCCACGTCGACGAAACGCTCCTTGTCGGCGCTTCCCTTGACGTTCGAGCAATCGGCGCGGTGCACGGTGACGCCGCGGCCGCGCGTGATGTATCCGACGATCTTGTCTCCCGGGACCGGGTTGCAGCAGACGCCGAAGCGGATCAAGAGGTCGCCGACACCCTTCACGTTCACTCCGCCGCGCGACGTGTCCGGCGGAAGCGGCGGCGCCACCTCCGGAATCGCGAGCTGCGTGTCGTCCGTTATGCCCAGACGCGTGACCACTTGGGCGGCGGTGAGCGCACCGTAGCCGAGCGACGCGAACATCGTGTCGACGTCGTGGAGGTTCAGCGCCTCGGTGACGCGACGAAGGTCCTCGTCGGAGATGTCGCCGAGCTCACGCTGCGAGATGCGCTTGAGCTCCTTGTCGAGCAGCTCTTTGCCGTGCGTGACGTTCTCGTCGCGCTGCGCTCGCTTGAACCACGCGCGGATCTTTTCGCGCGCGCCGGGTGTGCGGACCATCGTGAGCCAGTCGCGCGACGGTCCGCGCGCGGCTTTACTCGTGACGATCTCGACGATGTCGCCGGACGCGAGCCTGTGGTCGAGCGGCACGATACGGCCGTTGACCTTCGCGCCGATGGTCCGGTGCCCGACGTCCGTGTGGATGCGGTACGCGAAGTCGATGGGCGTGGAGCCGGCGGGCAGACCTTTGACCTCGCCCTTCGGGGTGAACACGAAGACCTGGTCCTGGAA
>DATLPP010000263.1:0-5182 GCA_035535615.1 Candidatus Udaeobacter sp. | reverse complement strand
GGCGATCGGTTCCATCCCCGTGAACTCGAGCGCCATGAGGAGCGTGTCGTCCTGCGTC
The DNA here is from genome assembly GCA_035535615.1 of Candidatus Udaeobacter sp. Lineage (GTDB taxonomy): Bacteria > Chloroflexota > Limnocylindria > P2-11E > P2-11E > 3-1-20CM-2-70-9. The sequence continues at coordinate 5,124 of DATLPP010000263.1, read as the reverse complement.
GCGACCTCCTGACCGAAGATCGCGAGCTTCACGCGCACGGGTCCGAATTCGGCGGCTTTTTGCAGGATCGCCTGCAGGATCGAGAGTGTTGACGGCAGCGGGCCCGTCGTGTGCTGGCGAAGGGTGTAGTAGACGTTCTCCCAGTCGATTAGGAGAGCAACGTCAGGCAATGGCTTTCTCCGTATGGGCTTCGCACGCCGCCTGACTCGTCCGCGGACCGCGGAATTCCACCGCGGTCTCGCGCTTCTTGCTCTCCCTCGTCCGCTACCCCGAAACTCGAGGCTCGGCCGTGAGCGCGTTCTTCACGAACACTTCAGTCGTCGCGCGCGCCGTTTTGAGCAAGTGTAGCCGCTCGACGTCAGTTCGTATACGACGCGGCGTGTCGCTCGGCCGAAGCGATGAAGTCGCGGAAGCAGCGCTGCGTCTGGGACGCCGCGAAGAATCTGTCGGTGATCTTGCACATCAGCCGGTACAGCGGGGTGCCCTTGCTCCAATCGCGCGACATCTCGGTCTCGTATCGAACGATGCTTCCCCGACCGTCCGGCTCGATGAGATATCTCTCTGTCGTGAAGCAGGTCGGGAGCCTCGGGTGATCGAAGGTCACCTCGGAGGCGGTCTCATAGCGGACCGACCGATCCGCCCGAGTGACGACCGTTCGCGTCGTCATCGGGAACTTGCCGATCTGAGCGCGGACGCGAACTTCGGTTCCGGCGAGCGCGAGACCCTGCGGCGCGTCGACCGAACTTACGAGCGTCCCCTTCGGATGCGCATGCCAGGTCAAGCAGCCGTGCGCATCTGCCATGAGGTCGAAGAGCCTGTCGGGCGAGACCGACGTCTGGACGGAATCGGCGAACTTCAAAGCAAACGTCAAGCGGCGATCTGCGCCGAGCGAATCCACGCTCCCGAGTCTGGCGTCCTGAACGTGACCGACGGTCGCCGACCGGTTTCATCAGTGTCACGTAGCCTTCGGGGGTGCCCGCCGCCGATCGCCGGCTGACCGATCTCGTGGACGCCGCCGCGTCACGCGGCGCGACATACGCCGACGCTCGCACAGTCGAACGCGAGCACGAGGCGGTCAGTGTCAAGGACGGCGCAGTCGAGTCCGTAACGCGGACGGCCGATCGCGGTATCGCACTCCGCGTGATCCGAAAAGGCGCGTGGGGATTCGCGGCTACCGATCGCACCGATGCCTCGTCGCTGGGTGAGCTCGTGGACGAGGCTTTTCGCCGCGCGGAGGCATCGGCTTCGGTGCAGCGCCGCACGGTGATGCTCGCGCCGATCGCGGCGCAGCGCGGTGAGTACCGAACGACCCTGGGCCGCGACCCGTTCGCTGTGCCGCTCGCCGAACGCATCGATCACCTGCGCGCGGTCGATGCGGCGTCGGTCGGCCCGAACATCACGACCCGGCGATCGTCCATCGCGGCGTATCGGACGCGCAAGCATCTCGTGACGAGCGAAGGTACCGACGTCTCGCAGGAGATCGTCGAGACGGGCGCCGGACTTTCGGTACTCGCCGTGAAAGCTGGGCGAAAGCCGGTGGGCCGTTACGACTCGCGGCTCACGAGGCAGGCCGGCTGGGAATACGTCGAGCACCTCGATCTGGTGCGGCGCGCGACGAATTACCGCGACGATGCGGAAGCAACCCTCGACGCGCCCCTTGCAGAGCAACGACCGACGACGCTCGTGTTCGCCCCCGAGTTCCTCGCGCTCCTCGTTCATGAATCGTGCGGGCATCCCACGGAAGCGGACCGGTTACTGGAGCACGAGGTCGCATTTGCGGGGACGACGTTCATGTGGCCGGAGGACCGTGGCAAGCTGCGCTATGGATCGCCCCACGTCTCGATGACCGCGGACGCGACGGTGCCGGGCGGCATGGGCACGTTCGGCTGGGACGACGATGGCGTCCCGGCGATGCGCACGAAGCTCATCGACAAGGGGATTTTCGTGGGCTATCTCACGTCTCGCGAGACGGCCGGGGCGCTCGGCGTGCCGGTCGCGATCGGCTCGGCACGCGCCGAGGGCTGGCAGCACTTCCCGATCGTTCGCATGGTCAACGTGAGCCTCGATCCGGGACCGACTCCGTATGCAGATCTCTTGCGCGGCGTTGAGTCCGGCCTTCTGATGGTGGCTCCGGCCTCGTATTCGCTCGACGACAAACGGCAGAACTTTCATTTCTCGACGCAGTCCGCTCGCGTGATCCGCAACGGCCAGCTTGAGGGATACGTCCGCGGCGTCTCGTTTCAATCGCTCACGCCCGACTTTTGGGGCCGGTGCGATCTCGTCGCGGATGACTGGGAGCTGCATGGCTTCCTCTCGTGTGCGAAGGGCGAACCCCTTCAGCTCATGCGCGTCGGTCACGGCGCCGCACACGCGCGTTTCCGGGACGTGCCGATCGAGATCCGCGAGTGACGCTTCTCGGAACCGACCGACTTCTCGCGCCTCTCCGCGAGGCGCTCAGCACCGTTCCGGCCGACGAAGCGGATATTCACGTGCACCGCCGCCGCGCGGCGATCACCCGCTACTCGCATAGCTCGATCCACCAGAACGCCGTCTCCGACGAAACGCACGCGACGGTCCGGGCGATCGTCGGACAGGCCGTCGGCATCGTCACGACGAACTCGCTCGCGCCATCGGACCTGCGCCGCGCGCTCGGCGACGCCGCGTCGCTCGCGCGCGCCAGCCGGCCGGACAAGGAGTGGCCCGGGGTCGCCGACCCCGAGCCGATCGCCGCGACGTCCTCGTTCCACGAAGAGACCGCTGCGACAAGCGCGGAGGCGCAGGCGCAGTGGATCGGCGCCGTGTGCGCGGCCGTCCCCGGCGGGATGCGCGCCGCGGGCACCTCGCAGATCGAGGTGACCGAGGATGCCGTCGCGAACACGCGCGGCGTCGCCGCATACGCGCCCGCGACCATGGCCTATCTGCGCGCGCTCGTCCTGAGCGACACGTACGTCGGCTCCGGGTATTCCGAGGAGCTGTCGATGCGCTCCGACGCCTTGCATCCAGAGGTCATCGCGGCGCGCGCAGCGGAAAAATGCGCACTGGACCGCGACCGCACGCAGCTCGAGCCGGGCGACTACGAGGCCGTGTTCGAAGAGCTCGCCGTGGCAGAGGTGCTTCGCATCATGTCGCTCACCGGCCTTGGGGGGCAGACGGTGCGTGAAGGCCGCTCGTTCATGGCAGGTCGCATCGGCGAGCGGGTCACCGGCGAGAACTTCACGCTGCTCGATCACGCCACGGACGCGCGCACCATTTCGGTCCCCTTCGACGTCGAGGGGACCCCCAAGCAAAAGGTCACGCTCGTCGAGCGAGGTGTCGCGCGGGGGCCGGTCTACGACCGCACCTCGGCGAAAGCGGTGGGCACGCGGTCGACAGGTCACGCGGCGGATCCCTCGCGCTACGCGGCGGGCGGCCACGCCGGCCACCTCGCGATGGCCGGCGGCCCGGCGACCCGCGAGCAGCTCATCGGTGCCGTGCAGCGCGGGATCCTCATCACGCGCTTCCACTACACAAACACGCCCGACCCGCGCGCCGCCACGATGACCGGGACGACCCGCGACGGAACGTTCCTCATCGAGAACGGCAAGATCGCACGCGCGCTCGCGAACGTTCGCTACACGATGAGCGCGCTCGACCTCTTCGCTGGGATCGACCTCCTCGGCCCGCAGCGCCTCGCGCGCGACTGGTGGAGCTCGAACGGAATGGGTTCGGTCGTCTGCCTCGTGCCGCCGATCAAGGTGCGCCGGGCGACGATCACGGGGTCGAGCCCGCTCTAGCTATCGCGGTGAGACCGTGAAGGTGACCGTGGTTGGGTCGGGCACGAGGCTCGGTCCGCTCAACGCCACGAGGTTCGCGATACGAAGCGTGTGTGACGTCTGTGGAACGAGCGTGCCAGCGGGAAGGTCGATCGCGACGACGATGCATTCGGGCGTCTGGCAGGCGAGCCTCGTTGCCGATGCGAGTGCGCGCCCATCAAGCTGGTAGTTCCCCCTCATCTCGACGCCGCTGGCCTCGCCCATCTGGAGCATGGGCCGGCTAAAGGTGACGGTGATGGTGTCGCCGACCGAGACGACAGAACTGACGCGCGGCGGTCCGCTCGGCGGAACGGTGGGCGTGGGGGCGGCGGCCGGCGCGGTGCAGGTAAGGAGCGCGGCCGCCAGAAGGACGACAGATCGGCGCACTCGGAAGAGGCTAACGTCCTCCCGCCGGTCGAACCCCTCTATTCGCGCACGCGGAAGCCAACGTCTTAGCCAAATGACGTAGACGCGGCTCCGCCATCCGGCTCCCGTACCTGCTTCCTCCTCCGTTCGGGCGAGGGCTGGGGCGCGAGATCCAGTTAGACATCACACCACGGTCTCTGAAGGAGGTAAGAGCACAGATGTTGGATCTCGCAATTGTCCTCACGGCAACCACGCTCGCTCTTCTCGTCGTCACGATCCGCTCCTTCGGCCGCGCGCTCGTGACGCAGCGCAGCGAGTCGGACCGCATCAACCCAAACTAAATGAAGAGGGCGGCCTCACGGCCGCCCTCTCTCTTGTCTCGCGACCGAGTTCATTTAGCTCCGTGGGTAGACGTTGATGTTCCCGTTTTGCAGCACGTTGAGCTGGACACCCGGGTCCGCGGTTGTGTCGCTTGCGCATAACGAGGTGTCGAGGGCCGGGGGAGCGTTGAGGTGGTCCCGGTCCGCGTCCGGCGTTTGTTGTGACGGACTGTTGAGGTTGTCCAGGTACGACGAGCTGATCAGGTCGCCTACCGCGACCTTGAATCCGCGAGAGACCCCGGAACCGGGCGCGGTTTCCACTCCAGAGACCTGAGTAACGGTCGTCGTCACGGCGGCCTGATGGGAGGAAGGACTCACAAACAGGCACCCGGGGTTCGGCTTCGAAACGAAGTGGCTCGGGCCGACCGCGACTGGCTCGTCCGTGAGGGGGTCGGGGCAGGTCTGGTTCTCCGGCATGGTCTCGTTCACGGTTCCCTCGAGGACGCTCGTCTTGTCTCGATAGTGGAGATTGACCGCGATGTTGACCCAGACGCATCCATCGCCGCCGTCGAGGCAGTCCGTCGCTGGAGCTGCGCTGATGAGCGACGCGAGCGATGGCCGCGTCGCACCACCTGCTACTTCCTGGC
>DATLPP010000262.1:0-8137 GCA_035535615.1 Candidatus Udaeobacter sp. | reverse complement strand
GAAGTGCCCGCGATGCCTTACAACAAACCACAGGAAGACTGGTTCATGCCCGATCCGGCGAAGATCGCGGCCAAGATGCGCGAGCTGGCCGCGTACTAGGGGAAGTGTCATGGCTTTCGAGCTGAAGATGCCCAAGCTCGGCGAATCCGTCACTGAAGGCACGATCGGAAAGTGGCTGAAGCAGCCGGGCGACAAGGTCAACAAGTACGACCTTCTCGTTGAAGTTCAGACCGACAAGGTGAACACCGAGATCCCGTCGCCGGTCGCCGGCACGCTCAAGGAGGTCAAGGTCGAGGAGGGCCAGACCGTCCCTATCGGGACGCTCCTCGCCGTCTTCGACACCGCCGATGGAGAAGCCGCGGCGCAGCCCTCTGCGCCGGCGGCGCCGCAACAGTCGCAACAGCCGCCGGCTACAGCCGCTCCAACATCGGCGGCGGCACCGAAACCCTCTCAACCCGCCGGGGTCCCCCCGGCCTCCGGCCGGGCCCCCAGCGAGCGGGGGCCCTCGGTGCCGCCGCCTCCGCAGCGCGAGCCAGCGACTGCCCCGCGCGCCGCGCCGCCGCCACCTCAAAGTTCGTCTCCGCGTCCCGCACCTGCGGCGGCGGGCACAGCCACAGAGGAGCGTCCCGATCTTTCCGATGTCAGGGCCACTCCCGCTGTGAGGAAGCTCGCGAGCGAGCAGGGCATCGACATCTCGCAGATCGAAGGCACCGGGCTCGGAGGTCGCGTTTCACGCAAGGACGTCGAGGACTTCATCGCGCAGCGCCAGTCGTCGCAGCAGCAGGCCGCGGCGCGGGTCGTTCCGGCACAACCGCAACCGTCCTCGCAATCGCAAGCGCCGGCACGACAGGCTCCCGTGCCGTCGCTCGCCGGAGATGAGCTCGTTCCGCTATCGCAGATGCGGCGCGCGATCGCGAACAACATGGTGCAGGCGTGGGCCGCGCCGCACGCGCACGCCGTCATGGAAGTCGACGTGACCGACCTCATGCGATATCGCGACCGCGTGAAAGCGGAATTCCAAGAGCGTGAAGGGTTCGACCTGTCGCCGGCGGCCTTCATCGCGAAGGCCGTCGTCGAAGCGCTGCGCACGGTGCCGTCGGTCAACTCGAGCTGGACCGATCAGGGACTCATCCGCCACCGCGAGCTCAATCTTGGCTACGCCGTCGCACTGGGCGAGGACGGCCTGATCGTGCCGGTCATAAAGGACGCCGACGGCAAGAGCCTCGCCGGCCTGATGCGATCCATCCGCGATGTCGTCGACCGCGCGAAGGCGCGGCGACTTACCCTCGACGACCTCTCTGGCGGCACGTTCACGCTGAACAACACCGGCCCGCTCGGGACGATCGTGTCGAGTCCGATCGTCCCGCCCGGCCAGGCCGCGATCCTGTCTTCGGAATCGATCCGCAAGCGTCTGGTCGTGACCGAGGAGGACGCGATCGCGATCCGCCAGATGATGAACATCGTCATCGGCTTCGATCACCGCGTTGTCGACGGGTCGACCGCGGCCCGCTTCCTCACGGCCGTTCGCGACTGGCTCCAGACCGTCGGCACGTCGGTGCCGGTGTATTGATCTAGTGGCTGAGCTCGCACCGATCAAGTTCGAGATGCCCGGCGAGGTGGAGCGGCCGCGCTCGCGGGGTCGGAGCACGGCGAACACGGTTGTACCGATCGATCGCGCGCGACCGGAATGGCTCAAGGTCCGTCTGCCGATGGGACCTGAGTACGAAAACCTGCGACGGCTCATGCGCTCGAAATCCCTTCACACGGTCTGCGAGGAAGCGCACTGCCCGAACATGGCCGAATGCTGGGGTGCCGGCACGGCGACGTTCATGATCCTCGGCGACACGTGCACTCGGTCGTGCGGGTTCTGCGCGGTGAAGACCGGGCGTCCGGGGGTCGTCGATCTCGACGAGCCCGCCCGCGTCGGCGCGGCGGTCGCTCAGATGGCACTCGGTCACGCGGTGGTCACGAGCGTGAACCGCGACGAGCTGACGGACGGCGGAGCCTCGCTCTTCGCAGCGACCATCCGCGAGATACGAGCGCAGTCCCCCGCGACGACCGTCGAGGTCCTCATCCCTGACTTCACGGGTGATCCTGCGGCGCTCGACGCGGTGCTTGCGGAGCGACCAGAGATCCTGAACCACAACGTCGAGACCGTGGAGCGCCTTTACTCGCGGGTTCGGCCGCAGGCGCGGTATCCGCGCTCGCTCGAGGTCCTCCGTCGCACCAAGGAACGCGCGCCGGACCTCGTCTGCAAGAGCGGGATCATGGTGGGCCTTGGGGAAACCCACGATGAGGTCATCGCGACCATGCGCGACATCGCGGCGCAAGGCGCCGATGTCCTCACGGTCGGCCAGTATCTCCGGCCGTCGCCGATGCATTTGCCGATCGAGCGGTACTGGATGCCAGAGGAGTTCGCGTCGCTGCGCGACGAGGGAATGACCATGGGTTTCCGCCACGTCGAGTCGGGGCCGCTCGTCCGTTCCTCGTATCACGCGGAGCGCCATGTCAGCCTTGGGTAGGCCCCTGCACACGACGTGGCTGGGACGCGTTTCATACGTCGACGCGTGGCGGATGCAGGAAGCGGTCGCGACACGCGTGCGCGATGGCGGCGATGAGCGCCTCCTGCTTCTCGAGCACGATCCCGTCTACACGATCGGACGGCGCGGAACCACGGATCATCTTCTCGTCGGCCCCGACGTCCTCCGTGCCGACGGGGCATCGGTCTATCGAGTCGATCGCGGAGGCGACGTCACGTATCACGGGCCCGGCCAGCTCGTGGGATATCCGATCACCGCGTTCGCCGAGGGCGCTGATCTCGTCGCCTATGTCCGGGCCATCGAAGAAGCGCTCCGCGATGCGCTTGGAAGCTACGGTGTGTCGTCGCGGACGGAGCGCGGGAAGACCGGGGTCTGGGTCGATCTTCCGGACGGCCGGCCGGCGAAGATCGCCGCGATCGGCGTCCGCATATCGCGCGGCGTCACGACGCATGGTTTCGCGCTCAACGTCTCGACCGATCTCGCGGCATTCGAGCGTGTCCTGCCGTGCGGTTTCCAGCACGAGGTGGCTTCACTCGAGCGCCTTGGCGTGGCGGCGGAGGTCTCCGAGGCAGGGGAGCGCTGCGCCCGCACGCTGGCCGTGCGGCTCGGGCGCGAGCTGGTCATCGACACGTCGGTCGAACCGCCACGTGATGCGGAAATCCCCATGGATGCGCCGGTTCGCGGGGCGCTCGACCTTCTGGCGGAGCCGCTTCCCGCATAGCTTCACGCGTTGCGGATGGGCACTCATGCGTTTGCAGTAGGCGCACCCCATGCGCCCGGATGGTCCTGGGAGCGTCGCTACCCGGTCGGGTGACCGAACGCGCTATGGAGACACGCAAACGCGGAGGTAACGTTCTGATTCACGGTGGGAATGAAATTCAGCAAGGGTGCGGTCACGCGGACCCTCGGTGACGAGCCGATGGTCACTCTCGACGCGTTGGCTCTTACCCAGCGCATCGGGAGCATCTCGCACCCCGAAAAGCCCGCGGCGACCTCCCCGATCTACCAGTCGCTCGCGGACCGCCAGCAGCCCTACGAGGCGAAGTGGCGGAGGGCGCTCCGGCCGCGCTAGGCCCTACTTGGTCTTCTTCCCGATCGTGCGGATGAATGTCTCGATCGGGATCGCCGACAGCGTTTCGATCTGGACCGTGCCGCGCGCCCCAAGTCCAACGGATACGCGTGAGATCGTTTCGTTGTCCTTGGCCTCGACGATGTTGACGAAGTCGTAACGGCCGAGCGTCGCGTACTGTGCGACGACTCGCGCGCCCATCGCCTCGATCTCTTCGTTGACCTTCTTGATCCGGCGCGGGTTGGATTGCAGAGTCTTTACGCCAGCGGCGGTCACCTTCGTGAGAAGGACATATGTCGCCACGGTGCTCCCTCCAGCCCCATACTCGAACGCGAGCATATGCCGACGTTCACGCGGACTCAGGCCGAAGCGCTTCTCCCGAAAGTGCGTCCGCTTCTCGAAGACCTGCAGCGCCGCAAGGCGTCGTACGACCGGCGTCCAACGGACCCGGTCGCGAAGGAGATCAACGCGCTCCTTCTCGAGATCGCCCACTTCGGCGTCGACGTGAAGGATCCAGACCAGGGACTCGTCGATTTTCCGGCGATGCGGCGCGGACGTGAAGTCCTGTTGTGCTGGAAGCTGGGCGACGGTGATCGCATCAGCTACTGGCACGACCTCGAGACCGGATACGCCGGCCGAAAGCTCATCGAGGACTAGCCGCCTCGAGATCGGCGTGACATCGGCGTGACAGTTGAGGGGTCACGCATTCTTTGGTCACACGCTTGCAGGCCGTTTTTCCAAGCCAAGGGGTGCCAACCAAACCTGTCCACTCGCCTCTAGCCGCACTCCCTATACCCCCGCGTCCCTCCCTAAACAGACCCCCGCCGGCCCGGGTCCCTCGATTTTCTTCGGGCGAAAACGAGCAGGAGGTTGGGGGGCGCGGTAAGAAGAAGCCGAACTCCCTCACGACCGCTGACCTCCGCGCGCGCCTCGAGGCCGCTAACCGCCTCGGCGCGCTCGGCGCGGACGCGCGCGACCTCGCCGAGCTCTTCCGCGCTCTCTACGACGAGACGGCGCGCGTGGTGGATGCCACGGTCTTCCTATTCGCCCTCTACGACGAGGCGAGCGAGACCGTCGAGGTCGTCCGTCAAATGGACGGCGGGGCCGAGCATGAAGGAGGATCGTTCCCGCTTGGTAAGGGGTTCACGAGCGAGGTCATTCGGACGGGAGCGCCGAAGATCATCCGTCGATGGTCCACGGAAGGGCCGTCCGTCCGCCTTCTCTATGGGACCGAAGCCGGTGAGCTGGTCACACCGCAGTCGGGCCTTGTCGTCCCGATCCTCGCGGGAGATCGCGTGCTCGGCGTGCTCTCGGTGCAGAGCTATCGACCGGAAGCGTACGGAGATTCCGATGTCCTGAACCTTGGAGCCATCGCCGCGCAGGCCGCCGTCACGATCAAGCGCCTCCGCGCCACGGAGCAGCTGGCCCTGGAGCACGAGCGACACGCGCTGCAGCTCGAGGCGGTTCTCGCGAGCATGAACGACGCGCTCCTCATCGTCGACGCACGCGGTGCGATCGTGCGGCTGAATCGGGCGGCCCGGGACCTTCTGCGCCTGGACACCGCGAGCCTCGTCATGGGCCAGCCACTTGAACGTCAGCGTGTCGAGCAGTGGCCAGTCGCGGCGCGCGAGATCACGGCGGCGCTCGTCCCGGTGATCGAGACTCTGCGGTCGGGCGCGAACGTCGACGCTACGGAAATCGAGCTTCGCGCGGGTGAGCGGTGTGTTCTGAGCGTGAGCGGATCCGTGCTGCGTTCCGCGAAGGGACCGCTCCAGGGCGGCGTGATCATGCTGCGCGACATCACGGAACAGCGCGACCTCGAGCGACTCCGGGAAGACATCTTCGCGATGGCGTGGCATGACATGAGGACCCCGCTGACCCTGGTCAAGGGTCATGCGGAGATCCTTCTCCGCCGCCTTTCCTCCGGCGAAGGCGATGCCACTGCGTCGAAGGCTGCCGCGGAATCGATCGTGAAGCACACGGGCCGTCTCACGGAGCTCCTCATGACCCTCTTCGACGTGCACTGCCTCGAGGCCGGACTCCTTTCTCTGTCGCCCTGGCCGACGGACCTCGGGGTTCTCACGCGCGACGTGACGGACGAAGTTCGCCCGACCGCTCAGCACAACATCGCCGTCTCCGCTGACACGATTGCCGAGGGCGAGTGGGACGAGCGACGCGTCCGCCAGGTGCTCATGAATCTTCTCTCGAACGCCATGAAATATTCGCCGGAGGGGACGACCGTCACGGTGTCGCTGACCACCGACGACAGGAACGCAACGGTACGGGTGAGCGACGAGGGGATTGGTCTCGATGAGGCAGACCTCACGCAGGTCTTCCGACGCGGTTACCGGGCCGCGTCAGCGGGACAGATCAAGGGCGACGGCTTGGGCCTCTACTTCGCGCACGGTCTCATTACGAAGCACGGTGGCCGAATGTGGGCCGAGTCGCAGGGCCGCGGTCGAGGCAGCACGTTCTGCTTCACGCTGCCGTTGACCCAGGACGGCGTCGGCCCGGGCAGTCAGCCATGAGGCGGCGCCTGATCGGCATCGGGTGCGTGCTCGCGATCGTCCTGCTCGCGGTCGCACCGACGGCCTCGACGGCCCGGGCGGAATCGATCGTCCCGGACAAGATCGACCCCGCGCTGCGCCAGATGATGCAGGCGAATCCGGCTTCGCTTCTCCCGGTCATCGTCGAGATGCAGTCGGCAGCCGCTCCATTCGCCGCAGCGCCGAACGTGAGTCGCGCGAATGAGGCAATGGACCTGCTTCGTCTGTACGGCACGCCGGTCGCCGGGCTCGCGCTCATCGACAGCGCCGCGGGATTCGCGAACGCACCCGGGATACAAGCGATCAGCATTTCGCCGACCGTCGCGTACGTTCACCTCGACGCGACCGTCGTTCCCGCGTTCGCACTCGACCCGCTACCCACGCCGCCCCCGCTACCGACGCCTCCTCTGCCTCTGCCGACCCTCACGCCGACTCCGACGCCCGTTCCCACACCAACGCCGACGCCGACGCCGACTCCGGTGCCGACTCCGGTGCCGACCGAACCGCCGACGCCCGTGCCGACCGCGACTCCGACGACGGCGCCGACAGCGACGCCAACTCCAACACCGACGCCCGACATAACCGCGGCAACCTCAACTGAATCGCCAAGCCCGAGCCCGACCGCACCAACGCTGGGTTCAGCGGTCTATCCGCACGTCGTCAATGCCGATCAGGCCTGGGCACAGGGAACGACCGGTCGAGGCGTGACCGTGGCGGTACTCGACTCCGGTGTTGCGGCTGATCCGGACCTGGTCGAACCGACAAATCGCCTTCTCGCGTCGGTCAACTTTGCGGATGAGCGGCTTATAAGCGACCCGGGCGGCCACGGAACGCATGTCGCAGGGATCGTCGCCGGGAACGGTCGTCGTTCGGACGGTCAGTTCGTCGGCGTCGCTCCCGAAGCGAACATCGTCGACGTGCGTGTGCTGAGCAGCAATGGAAGCGGGCGGATCTCCTCTGTGGTGCGCGGGATCGAGTGGGTACTGGCGCATCGCACCGCCTACAACATCCGCGTCCTCAACCTTTCGTTCGGCGCGCCGACACCCACGTCATACCGCACCGACCCGATGTCGGCCGCCATCGAGATCGCATGGCGCCGCGGTCTGGTCGTAGTCGTGGCGGCCGGGAACGGCGGGCCGGGACGCGACACCGTCGCGAGTCCCGGCATCGACCCGTACGCGATCACTGTCGGCGCTACGGACGACAGCGGGACGATCAGTGCACGGGATGACACCCTCGCGCCGTTCTCGTCGTGGGGAACCGCCGACTCGAACGCCAAACCGGATCTGGTCGCGCCGGGGCGCCGGATCGTCTCGATCCGCGTCCAGGGGAGCGCCCTGGATCTGCTGTTCCCGGATCGCGTTGTCGTGGCGGCGAACGGCTCGACGTACCTCCGGCTCAGCGGGACGTCGATGTCGACTCCCGTCGTGGCTGGCGCCGTCGCGCTTCTGTTGCAGCTCCGTCCGAACCTCGACCCCGATCAGGTCAAAGCGCTGCTGGTCGGGACGACGCAGCAGTACGGGCAGGACAGTGGCGTGGCTCTGCCCGACCCTCAAGCTGATGGAAGCGGTCTGCTCGACGTTCTCGCCGCGATCCAGAGCAATCCGCCTTCCGGATCCACCGGTTCGGTCGGCGACGGCGTTCTCCAGGGCGCACTGAATGTCGCCGAAGCTCGCGCGAATCGCGGGCTCCGGCCCGCGGACGCCTTCGCCCGCACGCTCCTTCCGTGCCTCCGCGGACTGCCTCTCCGATGGAAGGATCCGACGCTCGGGGGGATCCTCTGGGGTTCGCTCACGTGGGACAGCGTGGCCTGGGACAGCGTCGCATGGGACAACTTCGACTGGGACAGCATCGCGTGGGATAGCGTCGCGTGGGACAGCATCGCCTGGGACAGCATCAACTGGGATAGCGTCGCGTGGGACAGCATTGCCTGGGACAGCATCAACTGGGATAGCACTAGCGGCCGCGACTAGCCCTCGCAC
>DATLPP010000261.1:0-2408 GCA_035535615.1 Candidatus Udaeobacter sp. | reverse complement strand
CTCGTCCTCGCGCACCACGAGAACTTCGACGGCACGGGCTACCCGCACGGCCTCAAGGGCAGCGAGATCCCACTCGCTGCGCAGATCATCTCGGTCGCCGACGCATACGACGCGATGACGAGCGCGCGGCCGTACCGCGTCGCGTTCCGGCCCAAGCACGCTCTCCGCGAGCTTCGCGCGAACGCCGGGACCCAGTTCAACCCCGTCGTCGTCGAGGCGTTCATCCAGGTTTGCATCGAGGAGCGTCGCCGTATGGCGCGCGCCAAGGAGACGATGCACACGCACCAGCACGAGCACATGTACCAGCAGGCGCTCGAGGCCGTAAAGGTCGCGAGCTAACGGGAGGGGAATACCAATGCGAAAGTTGAAGACGATCCTCGTCGCGTCGATCGTGGCCGCATCGCTCTGCGCCGCCGCCGGCACGGGCTGGGCTCGAAGCGAAACCGGCCAGCGCGGCACGGCCTGGACGGATGATGTCGAGAGCACGACCGTGTGGGACGGGCCGATCGGCGTGTCATGGGAGCTTCCCGGCTTCGACTTCTAGCTTTCGGCGAACTCGGGGAGCGCGAACAGCTCCTCGAGTGAACCGATCACACGGTCCGGGACCGCGTCGCCTGAGGCTTTCTTAAGCGCGTCGCTCTCGGTCAGACCCGTCGTGATGAGCACGCCGGTCGCGCCGACCCGATGCGCCGCGACCACGTCGTAATCGGTCGAGTCTCCGACGACCACGACTCGGTCCGGCTTCCCCGCCCTCCGGATCGCCTCCTCGAACAAGAACGGCTCCGGCTTGCCGATGCAGACCGCCTTCGCGCCCGTCGCGACCTCGATCGCCGCGACGATCGTCCCCGCGCCCGGCAGGAGCCGGCCCTCGACCGGATACGCCCGATCACGATTCGAGCAGATGAAATCGGCGCCGCCGAGGATGGCGCGCTGTGCCTCCGCGATCTTCGCGTAGGTGAGATGAAGATCGAGTCCGACGACAACGGTGTCGGCCACCGGCGGCAGATCGAGCGAGACCAGGTAACGCCGCATCGCGCCCGGGTCGACGCCGTCGGCGGCCGCCTCGGCCGGCGGGTGAAAGCCCGGAAGCGCGTCCGCATCGCGCACGGCGATCCCGACCGCACGGATCTCCTGCCGCAGGCCGTCGGCGCCGATGACGAGGACGTCCTTCGGCTTTGGACTGCGACGCTCCAAGTAATGCGCGGTCGCGTAGCCGCTCGTCACGATGTGTTCGAGGTCTCCGCCGAGGCCGAGCTGCCGCAGCAGGCGCAGGTAGTCGAGCCGCGTCGCCGTCGAGTTGTTTGTTGCGAAGAAGACGTCCCACTTCGCGCGCCGTAGACGATCGAGCGCCTCGCGCGCGTACGGCATGACCTGCGCGCCGCGGTACAGCACGCCATCCATATCGAAGATCGCGATCGGCATCGCCGAGAGGCTAGCCGCTCGTTGGGATGGTCGCGGTATCGAGGATCTCGTAGCGCGCGAGACCGGCGATGCGCGAGACGATGACCTGGTCGGCGACGAAGAGCTCGAATGGAAGTCCGGCCACGTCCGCCTCGATCGCATCGCTGCGGGTCACGCGCTGGAGCGTCGTGATGGTGGGCTTTGCCCGGTCGCTCGGATACAGCGACGGAAGACCGCACCGGCGAAGCGCCGCAAGAAGCTCGTTCGTGTCCTCGTCGAGAATCGGGTCGGATCCGACCTCGAGCTTCACGATCTCGGGACCGCGGGACTGCGACGGCAGGAAATACAGCCGATCGACCCGGATGGGTGCGGGACGCAACCGTCGAGCTGCGTCATGGACACTTCGGATCAGCGCGGCCGCGTCATCGGTGGCGACGCGGTCGACCGTCACGTGGAGCGGCTCGACCCGCTCGCCGCCGAGGTCGGCCTGGAGTCGATCGATAAACGCCGCGCCGGTGGCCGAGGCCGGGCGCGACGGGGCGAGCAAGACGCAGATGTCCCCCGCGGTCGCAGGCCGGGGCGACGCGCTTATCGCCGCCAAACGCGCGGTCCGATCGTGTGCACGCGTGCGGCTACCCCGCTGATTGCGTCAGCGATTCGGCGCTCGGTGAAGTCGCTTACAGGTCGCGGGAGGTCGCTCGGATCGAACCAGCCGACCTCGGTGATTTCGGTGCGGTCGTGAACCCGCGCCTCGCCGTCCGAATGCGCGCGAAACACGAAGTGATGGGCGTCTATCTCTGGCTCCCAGTACACGCCGGTCAGATGGTCGATCTGGAGCTCGAGTCCGACCTCTTCGCGGGCCTCGCGCCGCGCCGTCTCCTCAGCGGACTCACGTGCCTCCCCGCGGCCGCCGGGAAGCTCCCAGTTGCGCTCGCCGTAGCCATGCTTCACGAGAAGGATGCGACCGTCGTCATTGAGGATGACGCTCGCGGCGCCCAGCATCGGGC
>DATLPP010000260.1:0-7503 GCA_035535615.1 Candidatus Udaeobacter sp. | reverse complement strand
AGTAGACGCGAACGTCCTTGTACTAAACCTCGACTTTCAGCCGCTCAACGTGTGCAACGTGCGCCGAGCGGTGGTCCTCCTCGCCAAAGAGAAGGCGAGCGTCGTGGAGCAGAACGGCCACCTCGTTACGAGCGAGCGCCTTACGTTCCCATCGCCGTCGGTCATCCGGCTCGCCTACCACGTGAAGCGTCCGCGCCCGGTCGTGAAGATGACGCGCAAGGAAGTGCTCGTGCGTGACGACCATACCTGCCAGTACTGCGGGCGGCGCGGACACGATCTGACGCTCGACCACGTCATTCCCCGTCATCGCGGCGGGCAGCATGTCTGGGAGAACGTCGTCGCTGCGTGCAAGTCGTGCAACCACCGAAAGGGCGGACGCACGCTGGCCGAGGCACGGATGACGCTCCGTCGTCTGCCAGTGCGCCCGCCGGCGACTCCGCAGTACCTCTATTCCTCGTACGTGCGCGCGGGCGAGCTCACGTGGTCCAAGTTCATCGGCTTGGACGAAAGCGCCGTCGCGTCCTAGCACGCGGCTTGCCCGTCCGCGCTCGGCGATGAAGCTCCTTTTCACAAAGCGTGCGTATGCGCGCGTCGGTGGGTCGGAAAGCCTCGCGTACCAGTTCGCCACGCGCCTTGCGTCTCGGGGTCACGACGTGCGCGTGGTCTGCGCGCAGGCCTTCGATGACCGTCGCGTCTTCACGAACGAAGGCGTCGAGATCGTGCAGGTGAAGCCGCGAGGCGGCTTTCTCGGGAGCTTCGCGGACGCCTCGACGCTCATCGACCTGATGCGGACCGATGTGCTCGAGTGGTATGCGGAGGACCGCGAGATCATCCACAACATCGGGCGCGAATACCTCGACAGCTCCCTCGAGGTTGCCGAGGCGCTCGGAACTCCGATCGTCCTCACCCCGCTTGCGCATCGGGGGCAGTTCCACGGCGGCGACACACCGAGCGACTTCGCGCGCTACCGGCGCGCCGACGCGATCACGACAATGACCGATTGGGAAAAGGGCTGGTTCGCGAGCGAAGGGATCGACGCGGCGCGGATCGTCACCACGGGTATGGGACCGAACGCGGTCCGCTCGCGGGACGGGCTCGCGTTCCGCGCTGCGCATGGCATTCCGGCCGACGCTCCGCTCGTCCTCTACATCGGACGCAAGGAGCGCTACAAGGGGTACATCCACCTGCTGGACGCGGCCGAGCTCGTCTGGCGGCGGCATCCGGATACGCGGTTCGTGTTCATCGGTATCCCGGGGTTTTACTCGAGCTTCTTCGACGAGTTCGCGCGGTACGCGGACGAGCGCATCGTCGACATCGAGCGCGCGAGCGGCAGCGAGAAATCCGCGGCGCTTGATGCGTGCGACGTGTTCGCCATGCCGTCCCTGCACGAGACGTTCGGCATCGGCTATCTCGAGGCCTGGCTGCACGAGCGCCCGGTCGTCGGTGGTGACATTCCCCCGCTCCGCGAAGTGATCGCCCACGGGATCGACGGCCTCTGCGTGCGACAGCGAGCCGACGAAGTTGCGAGCGCCATCGAGCGGCTGCTCGACGACCCGGAACTGCGATCCCGCATGGGCGCGGCGGGGTCGGCAAAGCTCCGTGAAAAGTGGGACTGGGATCTGGTGATCGACCGCGTCGAGGAGGCGTACGCCCGAGCGCTCGCTCATGCTCACGCTGACGTCGGCGAGGCGCTCGCCTAGATTTCGCGACGCCATGCGCGTCGTAATCGCGAAGAAGCTCCTGTCCACGGTCGGAGGATCCGAGGCGCAGGCGCGCGCCCTGGCCCGAGCACTGGCGAAGCGCCATCACGACGTGACTCTCGTGGGCCTTCGACCCGCGTGGCGGAGGCCCGGCATACCGCTCGACGTGTACGCGGCTCCGCCTGGCCCGGTCGAGCTACGGCATGAGGGCGTTCGCTTTGTCTTCCTCCCCGTTCGCGGTGGGCGCATCGGGGCGGCGCTGGACGGGATCCTGCCGACCTCGCTCGTGGCCGGCACGGATCTCGAACACGCCATCGCGGGGGCACACGTCGTTCACTCGATCGCGCGCGAGTGGTCCGGTCCACTCGAGCGCGCGGCGCGCGCCGCCGGTGCGGCCTTCGTCGAGACGCCGCTCGTGCATCCGGGCCAGCGCTTCTCCGGCACGTCCGCGGCGGATGTTGCGCGCTACCGCCGAGACGACGCGGTCATCGCGCTGACGAAATGGGAATCGGAGTGGTACGCGTCTCGTCGCGTGCGCCACGCGCACGTGACCGGGGTCGGTCCGATCATCGACTGGCTTCCCGAGGTCCCGATGGACCCCGCGACCGTGCTGTTCGTTGGCCGCAAGGAGCGATACAAGGGTTACCACGCGCTGCGCGACGCCGCGAAGATCGTGTGGCGGTCCCGTCCCGAGGCTCGGTTCGTCGCGATCGGCCAGAACGCGTGGAGCGCCCGATTCGAGAGGCGCTTCAAAGACGACCGCTGGATCGACCGTGGAATCGTGAGCGAAGCCGAGAAGGCCGAGGCCTATGCGCGCGCGACGATCTTCGCCATGCCCTCGGTGCACGAGACGTTCGGACACACGTACCTCGAGGCCTGGTACGCATGGCGACCCGTGATCGCCGGCGACATCCCGGCGCTTCGCGAGGTGGTGCGGGACGGAGTGGATGGTCTCGTCGTGGCACAGGAGCCGGACGCGATCGCGCGCGCGATCCTCACGCTCCTCGGCGACACGACCCGCGCGCGCCGCATGGGCGAGTCGGGCCGCTTTCGGCTTCAGGAAAAGTGGACGTGGGATCTGGTCGCTGAGCGGACCGAGCGCGCGTACGAGGCCGCGCGCGAGCGAGCCGCTAGCCGATAGCGTCGAGGATGCGGCGCGCCGCGGGAGAAAGGTCGGGAGCGAGCCGGTAGAAGGACCAGATCCCGCGCTTCGTGACGTCGACGAGGCCAGCCTCGCGAAGCTTGGCCATGTGGTGCGAGACCGTCGGCTGCGAGATGTCGAACGTGGCCGTGAAGTCGCAGATGCACACGGGCTCCTTGGCATCGCGCAAGCAGAGCGCGATCTGCAGGCGGGTCGGATCGGCGAGGGCCTTGAGGATCTCGCTCGTCTGTTCGACCTTCTGCGGGCGCGCCTTCAGCGTGGGCGGGCAGCAGACGCCACGCTCGCGCTCCGGGAGCACCATGAGCTTTTCCACGGCCTCAGTCTCGCAGACCCATTGACGAACGTCAATGGATTCGCTAGCGTCCCATCGACGCTCATCTATGCGTCGGAGGTGCCGTGTGAGCGACATTCAGGAGGCCGTTCGCGAGCGCTATGCCGCAAAGGCGCTGCAGATGGCGGACAGCGCGAGCTGTTGCGACACGAACTGCTGCGGCATGGAGGACACGGTTTGTGGAGAGGGATACACGGCCCAGGAGCTCGCGTCCGTGGGCATCGATCCGACCGCCAGCCTCGGATGCGGCAATCCGACGCTCCTGGCCGATCTGCGGCCGGGTGAGCGCGTTCTCGATCTCGGAAGTGGCGCGGGCCTCGACGTCCTGCTTTCCGCGCGGCGTGTCGCGCCGACGGGGCACGCCTACGGCGTGGACATGACCGACGAGATGCTCGCGGTCGCGCGCGGGAACCAGGCGAAGGCCGCGGTCGCCAACGCGACGTTCCTGAAGGGCACCATCGAGGAGATCCCGCTGCCCGATGCCAGCGTCGACGTCGTTATCTCCAACTGCGTGATCAACCTGGCGGCGGACAAGCGCGCCGTGCTGCGCGAAGCTCATCGTGTCCTCGCGCCCGGCGGCCGATTCGCCGTCGCGGACATGGTTGCGCTCGCGGAGCTTCCGGCGGAGGTCAAGCGCTCGCTCGACCAATGGGCTGGCTGCGTCGCGGGGACGATCTCGATCGATGAGTACACCGCCGCGCTCCGCGACGTCGGTTTCCGCGACGTCGACGTCGAGATCACGCGTGAGACCCGCCTCGAAGGCGTCGACGGCGCGATCGCGAGCGCCTACATCCGCGCGCGAAAGGAGGTGACCGCATGAACGAGCCTTGCTGCCCCGCCCCCTGCTGCCCCGAGCCCGAGTGCTCCGGATGCCTGCCGGAAGAGGCCCTGCTGCTAGCGAACTAGAATCCATGCACCCGAGTGCGTGATGTGATCGGGCAGCGTCGCCTCCTCGCTCGTCTGGGCGAGAAAGCGCTCGAGGGCGACGTTGCCCATGCGTACGAGCTCAGCGGCCCGCGGTCGATCGGCAAACGGACGGTGGCGATCCGGCTGGCGCAGACGCTCCTCTGCACGGCCGAGCCACGTATCGCCGGCGGCTGCGGGACGTGTCTGGCGTGCCGCAAAGTCGAGCACTTCACGCACCCCGACGTTCGGCTGGTCACCAGGCTGATCGACCTCGAGAAGGACCCCGACAAGAAGTTCATCGCGATCGAGCAGGTCCGCGAGATGCAGCAGGACCTCGCGCTCCGGCCGCTCGAGGGAAGCTGGCGGGTCGTCATCATCGACGACGCGGCCGATCTCTCCGAGCATGCCGAGGTCGCGCTTCTGAAGACCCTCGAGGAGCCGCCGATCCACGCAGTCCTTCTGCTCCTCACGCCGACGCCCTCGCGGCTGCTCGAGACGATCCGTTCGCGTCTGGTCCCGCTCCCCCTGCGGCTCGTGGCGACCTCCGAGGTCGCGGAGGGCTTGCACAAGCGCTTTGGCGCAGATGGGCGCCGTCACGCGGCTGCCGGCGCGGGCCGTCCGGGCCTGGCGATCACCCTCGCGAGCGACGAGGCCGCACGAAAGGCGCGCCGGCTACTCGAGGCGGAGTTCTACAAGCTGGTCGGGAGCGGTCTCACCGACCGCTTCGGATGGGCCGTCGACCTAGCCGAGTCAGAGCGCGACCCGCAGAAACGCAACGACGCCATCGAGTCACGCCTGGTCGGATGGAGCGAGCTCGCGCGAGACGCCGTCGTCGTCGCACAGGGGTCGGAGCGCGCGCTTCGGCCCGATCGGGCGCGCGAATCGACCGCGCTCGCGAAGGCGGTCGGTCAGCGCGAGCTCGTGGATCTCGCGCTGTCGCTCGACCGCTGGCGGCGAGACGTCGTCGAGTCGAACGTGAACGCGCGCATGCTGCTCGAGCTCTTGGTGCTGCGCCTTCCCTATGCGGCGGCGTTCGCCGGAGCGCCCGCATGATCACGCCGCGCACGGTGATCGGCGCCCGGTTCATGAAGGCCGGCCGCATGTATTTCTTCGAGACCGGCGGTCTGAACGACGTCGACGTGAACGAGTTCGTCATCGTGCGCACCGAGCTCGGCGAGGATGCGGCCCGCGTCGCGATCCTGCCGACGGATTCGCCACTCGTCATGATCGATCCACCTCTCGGCAAAGTGGTACGCAGAGCGACCGGCGCGGACCTGTTCACGATGAACAAGCACAAGCGGATGGAGGAGGACGCGACGAGGGCCGCGGCCGAGATGGTCCACGCGCGGAACCTGCGGGTGAAAATACTCGGTGCCGATTGGCAGTTCGACGGCTCGAGCCTCGTCTTCTTCTTCTCCAGCGACGAGCGACCCGACCTTAGCGAGCTCAACGCGGCCCTCGCCGCGCATTTCGGCACCCGCATCGAGTTCCGCAGGATGGGCGCGCGCGACGAGACGAAGGTGATGACCGGGGTGGGCACGTGCGGCCGCGAGCTGTGCTGCTCGTCCTGGCTCGACAAGTTCTCGAACATCTCGATCCGGATGGCCAAGGAGCAGGACCTTCCGCTGAACCAATCGAAGCTCACCGGTGTCTGTGGTCGCCTGAAGTGCTGCCTCATTTACGAGCTCGAGACGTACCAGGAGGTGAAGGGCAAGCTGCCAAAGCTCGGCGACACGTTCCACATCCCCTCGTGCGTGAGCGGCTCGTGCGGCACGTCCGGATGCGCGACCACGCAGGGCGTCAATGTGGTGAAGGAATCGATCGTCGTCGGGATGTTCGACGGTACCCGCAAGGTGCTGACCGCGGACGAGCTCGGCGTCTCGTTCGCCCCGATCCCCGCCCACACCAAGGGCGTCGGAAGCTACGGCAGCGATGAGGTGCCGCGGCAGGAGCGGCCGACCCCCGTCACCGAGGCCGGCGAGGGACAGCGCAAACGTCGCAGGCGTCGCGGCAAACGTCGCGGGTCGAGGCCGCCGGGCCCCTAGAGCGCGCGCATCCGATTGTTCTTCGGATTGTGTTCGACCTCGGCGAGGCCGAGCGCTTCAAGAAGCGGCGGCATGTACATCCCGAATCGTCCGCGCAGCCCCTTCTTCAACCCGTACCAGCCCTTGACCGGATTCTTTGGCGAGCGCCCCCACGCCTCGACGGTGCCTTCAGACGCCGGCTTCTGCTCGTCGGCGCTGCCGAGCGCCATCCAGTCACCGTTCTTCTTCAGCATCGCATGAAGGTCCTCGATCGCGCGCATGTGATAGCGAAGCTCGGTCTTGCCGACCATGCACACGATGGCCGGCGGATCGGCGTCTTCCGCGCGATACATCTCGTATTCGGACGAGCCACTCGGCGTCCGGAGCTTCCACGGCTTCGCTTTCGTTCCTTCGCCCGCGACCCTCGCTTTCATGTGCTCCCCCTCCGCGCGTTGTAGAGATCGCGCGTCACCTGCGCATGACCGACATGCTCGGCGGTGTGCGAGATGCTGTGAATGAGCCGGTCGCGGGCGGTCGCGCGAGACCCGCGCCACTTGCCGAACGGAGGCTCGCGCTCATCGTCGAGCCGGCCCTCGAGGCCAACCACTGCCTCATCGATGCGGCGACGTACTTCCGCGGCACGCGCGGCCAGGTGGCCGGATCCGCCCGTGGTCGCGAACTCGGCGTCGCGATTGCGCACCACGGTCTTTCCAGCGGCTTCTCCGACGACATGCTGCTCTGCCGATCCCAGCGCGTGGGTCACGAGCACGAGCAGCGAGTTCGCGCCCGGGGCCGGCGGCTTCCAGTTGACCGCCTCGTCATCGAGATCGGCGATGGTCTCCAGAAGACGATCGAACTCGTACGCGAAGCGGATACGGAACGACTCGATCTCCGAGGAAGTCATCAGCGCACGCGACTCACGACGAAGTCGGCGGCATCGCGCAGCGCGTCCCGCTCCGGCCTCGCCGGAAGGCGGTCGAGCGCGCGCAAGGCGGAATCGTGAAAGGCCAGCGCACGCTGCCGCGCTCGTTCCGGACCGCTCGATCGGCGGATCTCCTCAAGAAGCGCGCGCATGTCGGCCTCGCTCTTCGCGGGGGCGAGGATGCGCGCCTCGAGCTCGACGCCGCTGCCGTCACGCTCCTCCACGGCATAGATCATCGGGAGGGTCGGCATCCCCTCGATGAGATCGCGGCCGACGGTCTTGCCGAAGTCGGCTTCGTCGCCGACGAGGTCGAGGACGTCATCGGTGATCTGGAACGCCATGCCGAGGCTCGTCCCGAACGCCCCGAGCGCAGCGACGTGATCGGGCTCCGCGTCGGCGAGCAGGGCCGCGCCCTGACTGCAGGCCGCGTACAGCGACGCGGTCTTGAGCTCGATGCG
>DATLPP010000259.1:0-1682 GCA_035535615.1 Candidatus Udaeobacter sp. | reverse complement strand
CGCGCGGGCCTGCGCTTCTGTCTGAACGTGGTGACGGATGACCGCGAGCGTGTGGTCGCGGTCGCCGCGGGCGATCCGGACGCCGTCCTCGGCGATCTCGCGGCGAAGGCCGCGGCTCTTTACACCCGGCCGATCCCGAAGCAGTACGACATCGTGATCGCGGGAGTCGGACATCCCAAGGACGTGAATCTCTATCAGGCTTCGCGCGCAGCGACCTATCTGCGATTCGCGCCGACGCCGGTGGTCCGCGAGGGCGGCGCCATCATCATCCCCGCGCGTCTCGAGGAGGGTGCCGGGGAAGGCCCGGGCGAACAGCGTTTTCTCGCTGCGCTCGAGCGAGCGGCATCGCCGGTCGCCGTGGTCGAAGAAGCGCGACGTCATTTCGCCGGCGGCGAACAGCGCGCCGTGATGGTGGCCCTCACCCTCCAGTGGTGTCAGATCATCGTCGCGGCGTCGGAAGCACCGGAGGTTGTGCGCCTCGCGAAACTCCGAGCCGCTGTCGACGTCGAAGAGGGCCTCGATATCGCGTATGAGCACATCGGCCGGCCGATGAGGGCATCCGTCTTGCTCGTACCTCGCGCGTTGCATACCTTGCCGATCGTTCAGTCCGGCGTCGTGGCATAGCGCGTGGGGTGCTGTTTGGGCGGCTGCGTCCGCTTACTCGCCTTCACGCTGTGGCGCGCGATCGCGGCGGCCCTGCTTGCCGTGCTGCTCA
The DNA here is from genome assembly GCA_035535615.1 of Candidatus Udaeobacter sp. Classification (GTDB taxonomy): domain Bacteria; phylum Chloroflexota; class Limnocylindria; order P2-11E; family P2-11E; genus 3-1-20CM-2-70-9. The sequence goes on along the minus strand of DATLPP010000259.1, from coordinate 967 downwards.
CCCGCGTCGACACATTCGTCGAGGACCGTCACAGCGATTCGCTGACCGGGAAGGCGTGGCGGGCTTATCGCACCCGCGGTGGGAAGACCGTGCGCCGTGGAACGCCACCCAACGCAGGGGGCGCGATTGACACGAGCGGACGGCCGCGACCTTAACGCAGATCACATTCGCGGCGGCACCGCGACGTTTATCGTCGCGACGGAGGTGTGACGTGCGCGATCAGGAAATGTCTTCCTTTCGAACGGACTTCTAAGCGCCGCAAGGGTTATCCGTCGGAGTCGCGCGTGAAGCGCGGCGTCCGCGTGGTTCGCGGCGACAAGGAGCTGTTTTGAGAAGCTCGGACGAGACGACCCCTGCCCGTGCGGAAGCGCGAGGCGTTTTCAAACGGTGCTGCATGCGGAGTGGCGCGTTTGACGGCGTCGAGCGCGACGATTATTTCCGCGAGTAGGCGCCCAATCGCCGCACGTTCGCTCTCGTGAAGTAGCAACTCGTACGCAGTAGCCGCGAACTCGTACGCGCGAGGGCTATCGCCGTTGTCACACTGAGCCGATGCGTTGGCTCGGCTTGGTGCTCGCGGCGACCCTCGTCGCGTGCGAATCCGTCGTCGCGCCATCTCCATCGCCTTCCCTCTCCCCGACCGTGCTGCCGGCGGCGACCGCCTCGCCCTCGCCCATCGCCGCACGCGAGGAGATGCCTCGCCTCGTGCTCACGCTCCCGTACGCGCCGCCCTCGATCGAGAGCCTCGGCGCCACGACGGCGCGGGTCGGCGGGATCAGCCCGCGCGGACCGGCCTCACTCGCGGTGGATGCGAACGACCGCATCTATATCTGGGATCAGGCGCGTCTACGCGTCGTCGTGTACGAGTCGGGGAAGTACATGCGCGCGATCGCTCTGCCGTTCGTCGAACGGGAGGCGACCGCGCTGTTGGTGGACGGAGACCGGCTGTACCTGCGGGCCGATCTCTCCG
>DATLPP010000258.1:0-12657 GCA_035535615.1 Candidatus Udaeobacter sp. | reverse complement strand
AAAGACCCAGTGAGTTAGTGCGCGTTCACCTCAGATCGATTCATTACGAAAGGCTGAAGTGAGCTCACATGGGTCTTTGGATTCCCACTGGCATCGCCCACTCCACATCACCTCCTTTCTTTCGGAATTGATGCTCACATGCCGCCCCCAAACCGTCAATGTCGCGGCAGATTCACTCCAAATAGCGAATGTGTCTGGGGTGCGGAACTGCGCTAGCGAAAAATGGGAGTAGCGCGTCAGCCGCTACGGCAGATAGCCCATCGGGTTGACTGCGCGTCCGTCGGCGATCGTCATGAAGTGCAGGTGCGGACCGGTCGTGAATCCGGTCATGCCGACGTACGCGATGATCTGGCCGGCCGAGACCGTCTGTCCCACCGACACTATCGGCCAGTGCAGGTCGTCGAGATGACCGTACAGCGTCGAGAAGTTGAAGCCGTGCGCGATGATCACGACGACGGCGGTGTCCCCGTACGCCAGGTACGGGCGACCCACGGTGACCACCTTGCCGGCCGACGCCGCGCGGATCGGGGTGTACTTCGGCGCGGCGATGTCGATGCCGTTGTGGAATCCGCCCCAGCGCGCGCCGAAGCCAGAGGTGATCGGGCCGCGAAGCGGCCACATCGCGAGCTTCGAGCCGTTGAAGACGCCGAGCCCGCTGCCGCCGGCGGCCTGTGCCGCGAGGGATTCGTACTGCGCTTCGGCCTCGTCGAGCTGTCGCGTGAGGACGGCGGTCGTCTGGTTGGTCTGGCTCACCTGTCCCTGCGCCGATTGGCGCTGCTGCGCCGCCTGCTGGCGAGCCGCGGCCTCCGCGTCGATGGCCGTCTGCGCCTCGGCGACGAGCTTGTCGTACTTCGTCTTCGCACTCGCCAGCTGGGTGCGCTGGGTCGTGATCTGGTCGGCGAGGCCAAGGATCTCTTTCTCCTTGGTGGAGGCCTGATCCTGCTTGTCCTGCGTGTCGGCGCGGAGGACGCGGATCTCGTTCGCGAGCTGCACGTCCTGCCGGTTGATGAAGATCATGGCCTGCAGGCGATTGGCGAACTCGGTGAGCGACGAGGACGAGAGGAGCATCTCAAGCGGGCTGACGAGAGCCTGTCGATAGGTCGTGCGCAGATGCTTTGCGTACAGATCCTCTTGCGCCGCGAGCTGCTTGGTCTCCTGCGCGGCCTCGGCCTTCAGCGAATCCGTGAGCGCCTTCGTCTCGTCCAGCTGGAACGTGACGAGCGCGAGCTGCTCCTCGGCGATCTGTATCTGATAGAAGAGCTGGTCGGCCTCGGACTGCGCGTTCGCCTGCTTCTCGGCGAGGGCGGAGATCCGAGAGTTGGTCTGGTTCACGACCGCCTGGAACTGATTGGCGACAGCCTGGTAACGCTCCGCGTTCGCGCGGGAGATCTGTACCGCGCGCTCGAGCTCTTCTTTGCGCTTCAGCGCCGCGGTAACGGGGTCGTCGGCGGATGCAGGTTGCGCAAAAGAAGCGAGGACGGCGCCGACAACGAGCGCGACCGTCGTCGCGCGCGCGGCACGCATCCTCCATACCCCACCTCCCCGAGCGGTCTGCCGGGGAGTTCCCATGCTTGGCGCATCGTCGCACCGCGCGGAGGTCCGGGTCAAGGCTCTCTGCAGTCTCATTTGGCGAGGTGCGCCCGCACCGACAGCATCGCCCCGCCTCCGCCTACGGCGAGCGCGAGCGCGAAGACGCTGGCCACGAGCTGCCAGACGAAGGTGGTGCCGAACGAGAGCGGGAGGATCTCGATGAAGTTGACCATCGCGCCCATGACCGGTCCGGCCGCGATCAGAACGACGACGGTCGCGGCCAGGGCGCCGAGGGCGCCCACGAGCATTCCCTCGAGGATGAAGGGCCAGCGCACGAACCAGTCGGTGGCGCCGACGAGCTTCATGATCTCGATCTCGTCGCGCCTGGCATGGACCGCGATGCGGATGGTGTTGACGATCACGAACAGGGCGACGATCAGCATCATCGCGAGCACGGCGAGCCCGCCGATCGACAGGACCCGCGTGATGGTCAGGAGCTTATCGACGACCTGCGGGTTGTCGACGACGTCGCTGACGACGCCTTTTCCGATCTCCTCGCGGAGGGACGCGGCCACTCGCGACGCGTCCTGCGCGTGCGCCAGCTTGATCTCGAGCGAGTCCTGGAGAGGGTTGGACGAGGTGTCGACGATCTGGATGTCAGGCCGCCTCGCGGCGATGTCGACGAGGCGGGCCATCGCCTGATCCTTGGTGACGTAGTCGACCCGCGAGACCGCCGGGTCGCCTTCGATGCGGGCGCGAAGCGCGAGGACGTCCGACACTCGGGCGTTGTCCTCGAGGAAGAGCGCGAGCTCGACCTTCGACTCGAGGACGCCGACCGCCGCCTGCAGGCCCCTATCGGTCGCGAGGAAGAACGCGAAGAGCAGGAGCATCAGACCGACCGTGAACGTGGAGGCGATGCTCATGACGGGGTTGCGCCAAAAGCCTTGCGCGGCGGTCGTACCGATGTACTCGAGCCGCCTCATGCTGCGTACTGGCCCTCGCGCTCGTCGCGCACGACGGTCCCGTGATCGAGGTGGACGACGCGGCGGCGGAGCGCGTTGACGATCTCCGCGTTGTGTGTCGCCATCAGCATGGTCGTACCGAGCTCGTTGACCCGAACGAGCAGCTTGATGATCTCCCAGCTCGTGACCGGATCGAGGTTTCCGGTCGGCTCGTCGGCGATCAAGATCTTTGGCCGGCTCACCAGCGCTCGCGCGATCGCGGTTCGCTGCTTCTCACCACCCGAGAGCTGATCCGGGAAGTGTTCGCGGCGCTGCGAAAGGCCGACGAGCGCGAGCGCGCGCTCAGTCTCCTCGCGCACCTCTTCGCCGGAGTGCCCGGTGACGAGAAGTGCGAAGCCGACATTCTCGGCGACGGTCTTGCGCGGAAGGAGCTTGAAGTCCTGGAACACAACGCCGACCCGCCGGCGAAGCTTCGGGACCGCCGATCGGCGCATACGCACGACGTCCTGACCGTCGACCCACACGCGCCCCGACGACGGGAGCTCTTCACGAATGAGAAGACGGATGAGGCTGGACTTGCCAGCACCGGAGGAACCGACCAGAAAGACGAAATCCCCCGAGTCGATCTCAAGATCCACATCGCGGAGAGCGTCTGTACCGTTCGGATAGCGCTTGCTGACGTCGTCGAGCGTGATCAGTTCGTTGCCCCTCCCAAGGATCGCCACCATACCGGGGCGTTCTCTTGGGACAACGTCAAAACGGTCGAAGAAAGTACCGTTGGGGTCTCTTTGCTACGCACCCCGGACAAGCATGCGCCGCGATTGCAACCCGCGTGGGTGCGGGTCAGTGCTTTCCGAGAAGTCAGCGGGGCAGATCGAGCTGCGTCTGCGCCGGTCGAGTCGGAGTAAACGTCGCTATCGAAGCGATCTTCGTTTCACCGACGGCCATGACTTTCACGCCCATCGTGGCGCGGCCCAGCGCACGCACCTGCTCGAGCGGCGTGCGGATCACGACCCCGTTCGAGGTGATGAGAAGGATCTCCTGGGTGCCCTCGTCGACCATCTGGATCGCCGCCACGTTGCCGGTCTTGGGCGAAAGCGACGCGAGGATAACTCCCTGGCCGCCGCGCCCCTGCGTCGGGAACTCGGCGACGGCGGTCCGCTTGCCGAACCCGTTCTCCGTGACCGAGAGCGCCTCGGTCCGGGGCCGCGCGATGCCCATGCCGACGACCTCGTCGCCCTTCTGAAGACGGATGCCTGTGACGCCCTGCGTCTGCCGGCCCATCGGTCGGGTGTCCGTGGCCTTGAACGTGATCGCCTTGCCCTTCCGCGTCGCGAGAAGGATGCGATCCTGCGACGTGCAGGGCGCGACCCACGCGAGCTGGTCGCCCTTGCGCAGCGCGATCGCGATGAGGCCCGCGCGCCGCACATTCGCGTACTCGGAGAGCGGGGTCTTCTTGATGAAGCCCTTCCGGGTCGCCATGACGAGATGCTCGGTGGTGGTGGTGTCGCGCAGCGCGACCAGCGCGGATACGCGCTCTCCGGCCTGCATCGCCTCGAGGATGTTCTGGATCGGCGTGCCCTTCGCGGTGCGGCTCGCGTCCGGTAGCTCGAAGACCTTCAGGGCGAAGACGCGGCCGCGGTCGGTGAAGACATAGAGACGATCGTGCGTGCGCGCCACGACCAGATGCTCGACGTCGTCCTCGTCGCGCGTACCCATCCCGATCACGCCCCGGCCTCCGCGGTGCTGGGCGCGGTAGGTCGAAAGGGGCATGCGCTTGACGTAGTTCCGGCTCGAGACGGTGATGACGACGTCCTCGTCGGCGACAAGCTCCTCGGCCGAAAGCTGGCGAGGCGTGTCGTCGACGACCTCGGTGCGGCGATCGTCGCCGAACTTCGTCGCGATCTCGTCGAGGTCCTGCTTGATGAGTGCGAGGATCCTGCGCGGACTCGCGAGGATCGACTCGAGTTCAGAGATGAGCTTGATCGTTTCGCGATAGTCGTCGTCCAGCTTCTGGCGCTCGAGCCCGGAGAGCCGACGGAGCTGCATCTCCAAGATGGCCTTGGCCTGCGCCTCCGTGAGCCCGAACCCCTCGCGCATCTTTCCCACGAGCAGGGCCTCCTGGCCCTTGTGCGCGCGGATGAGCTTGATGATCTCGTCGATGTGGTCGTGCGCGATCTTGAGTCCCTCGAGGATGTGCGCTCGTTCCTTCGCCTTCCGGAGGTCGTGATCCGTGCGGCGGCGGATGACCTCGCGCCGGTGATCGACGTGATGCTGGAGGATCTCCTTGAGCGAGAGGGTGCGCGGCTGCTGGTCGACCAGGGCGAGCATGTTGAAGTTGAACGCGGACTGCATCGCAGTGTGCTTGAACAGGTTGTTCAGCACGAGCGTCTTGTCGTCGTCTCGCTTGATCTCGATGACGATGCGCATCCCGTCTCGGTCGCTCTCGTCGCGGATGTCGGAGACTCCCGCGAGCTTCTTGTTCTGCACCAGATCCGCGATCTTCTCGATGAGCGACGCCTTGTTCACCGCGTACGGCAGCTCGGTCACGATGATCGCGTCGCGGCTGCCGCGGAGCTGCTCGTTGTGCGCCTTCGCACGGGCGATGATGCGACCGCGCCCCTGCGCGTACGCGCGGCGGATCGCGTCGACTCGCTCGGCTGCGCCGGTCTCGACGTTGCGTTGCTCGTCGAAACGGTAAATGACGCCTCCGCCGGGGAAATCGGGCCCGACCACGGTCTCGCAGAGGTCGTCGGTGGTCAGCTCGGGGTCGTCGATGAGACGTTTCGTAGCGGCCACGATCTCGCGGAGGTTGTGTGGCGGGATGTTCGTAGCCATGCCGACGGCGATGCCGGCCGATCCGTTCACGATGAGGTTCGGAACGCGGGCCGGCAGGACGGTGGGCTGCTGGTGCCGGTTGTCGTAGTTCGGCGCCCAGTCGACCGTCTCCTTTTCGATGTCGGCGAGCATCTCTGTCGCGATCGCGGCGAGACGGGCCTCGGTGTAGCGCATGTGTGCGGGCGGATCGTCGTCGATCGAGTTGTGGACGAACACCCCGGCGGCGAGCGCGAAGTTCTGGGTGAGGTCGACGGTGAGGTCGAACACGTCCGCGCGGCCGGCTGGCTCGACCTTGCTCACCTTCTGGGTCAGGCTCGCCGGGATCGGGAAGGCGCCGGTGCGGTGCAGTCGCTCGGGGATGGCGCTCCGCGAGAAGGGCATGAGCTGGTCCTTCGCCTTGAGCTGCTGCGCCTCGCGGTAGGTCCCGTCGCGCAGCATGAACCGGTGGTCCGGCGTGCAGTTGATCTCGGCGCCGGATTCGAGGGTGACCTTGACGACCGGGTCGTTGCGGCGGACGAGGCGCGGCGCGCGCAGAGGCTTGATGCGCACGTTGCGGTGTGGATCGACGGTGAAGATCTCCGCCCGCAGGCCCTTGTGCGCCATCTCGACGAGCTCGGTGAACGGCTTCTGGTCGCCGTTGTAGAGCTCGACCTTCGTCTCGCCCGTGAAGCAGCCGAAGTTCCCCTGCCCCTGCACCAGGGGGTAACGCGCCGCGAAGTCCTGAGCGAGCCGGACGAGGGCGTCGTAGATCGGTACGTCGCCGTGCGGGTGGTACTTCGCCATCACGACACCGACGACGTTCGCCGACTTCCGGAACGGCCGGTCGTTTCGCAGGCCCTCCTCGAGCATCGTGAAGAGGATCCGGCGCTGCACAGGCTTAAGGCCGTCGCGAACATCCGGTAGCGCGCGCGCGACGATGACGCTCATCGAGTAGTCGAGATATGCCTGGCGCATCTCGTGCTCGAGCTCGACGCCGATCACACGCTCGTTCGTTGGTTCTTCGATCACTCCGTTACCCTCGCCTGTGCGTTATCTGGTCACGTACTAGGTTCGTCCGTGCAGAGCGGTGCGTTCTTCGTGCTCGACCGCGGCCCGCACACGCGCGAACGCGTCCTCGGTGCCGGCATAACGTTGCTCCAGCTCACGGCGCCGGCGCTCCGGCATCCGGAGGAAGGTCGCATCGGCCTCGGCCAACACCGTGCCGTCCTCCGCACGCTCGACGGTACCGCGCGTCTCGATGAGGCGCCCGCGGTCCTGGGCGATCTCGCCGACGACGCGCAGGTCCTCGCCGATCGTGACGGGCTGCCGGAACGTGACGTTGATCTTGGCGGTTACGCCCCAGATGCCCTGGTGGAAGATCGCCCAGCCCATGGCCTCGTCGAGGAGCGCCGTGACGATGCCGCCGTGAAGCAGACCGTCGTAGCCCTGATGACGCTGGAGCGCGGTATATCGCGCCTCGGCACGATCGCGCGACACCTCGAACTCGAGGCCGAGCCCGCCGGGGTTGAGCTGACCACATGCGAAGCACCAATGCTGAAAGTCGACCCCGAGCTCGGAAAGCTTTGCCACTAGATGTCGAGGGCCGCCTTGTTTGCGTTCGCCATGATCCATTTCTTTCGACCCTCGACCTCGTTGCCCATGAGCTCGTCGAACACGAGGTCCGCCTGCTCCGCATCCTCGAGCCTGACGCGCCTGAGCGTCCGCGTGGCTGGGTTGAGGGTCGTGTCCCAGAGCTGCTCCGCGTTCATCTCGCCGAGTCCCTTGTACCGCGCGATCGCGGGCTCACGCCCGCCCTTCCCATCGTCGGTGCCTTCGTCGGTATTCGTTGAGGCGACATCGGCCTGCTCTTCGGCCTCCTCCGCGGCACGACGACGAGTGCGTGCCGTCGCCTTGTCCCCGTCGGCGGCGGCTTTCTCACCCGCAGCCTTCTTTCGGTCATCCCGCTTGGTCTTCGCGTTGGTCTTCAGCTCCTTGATCGCTTTGTCTCGCTCGTTATCCGAGTAGGCCCACCGGACTTCTTTGCCGAGCTGCAGCCGATAGAGAGGTGGCTGGCCGATGTAGATGCGGCCGTCTTCGACGAGCGGCCTGAAGTGGCGGTACAAGAGAGTCAGAAGGAGCGTACGGATGTGCGAGCCGTCGACGTCAGCGTCCGCCAGCAGGATCGTCCGGCCGTAGCGGAGCTTCTTGATGTCGAAGTAATCCCCTATCCCGGTCCCGAGCGCGGTAATGAGCGCCTTGATCTCTTCGTTGCCGAGCATCTTGTCGGCGCGGGCCTTCTCGACGTTCAGGATCTTTCCCCGGAGCGGCAGGATCGCCTGGAACCGCCGGTCCCGGCCGCCTTTGGCGCTGCCGCCGGCCGAGATCCCCTCGACGATGATCAGCTCGCTCTTCTCGGGATCGCGCTCCGAGCAGTCCGCGAGTTTGCCCGGCAGCGAGAAGCCATCCAGCGCGCCCTTGCGCTGCACGAGATCGCGTGCCTTGCGCGCCGCCTCACGTGCGCGGAACGCGGTCAGGCACTTCTCGACGATGCGGCGTGCGTCCGAGGGATTTTCCTCGAGATACTGGCCGAGCGCGTCGTTCACGGCCGTCGCCACCTGGCCGGCGACCTCGGCGTTGCCGAGCCGTGTCTTCGTTTGACCCTCGAACTGCGGCTCGCGGATCTTGACGCTGATGACCGCGGTCAGTCCCTCGCGCACGTCGTCGGACGTGAGGTTCGGGTCCGACTCCTTCAACGCGCCGCTCTTGCGCGCGTAGGCGTTGATCGTGCGCGTGAGGGCGGTGCGGAAACCGGTGAGGTGCGCGCCGCCATCGATCGTGTTGATGTTGTTCGCGAACGTGTAGACCTTTTCCGCGAACGTGTCGTTGTACTGGAGCGCGACCTCGGCGATGGTGTTGTTCTCGAAGGTGCGCTCCACATAGATAGGTTTCGGATGCAGGTTCTCGTGCGTCCGATTTAGGTGGCGCACAAAGCTGATCACGCCACCGTCGAAGTAGTAGCTCTCCTCGGCTCCGGTGCGCTCGTCGTGGAGACCGAGCCAGAGACGCTTGTTCAGGTAGGCGGTCTCACGTAGCCACTGCGTGATGATCACCGTGTCCCACTCGATCACTGGGAACATCTCTTTATCCGGCGCGAAGCGCGTGACGGTACCGGTGACCCGCGCCGCCTCGCGCCAGGGGACGGACGGAGGCATCGGAAGCTGGGGCTTGGTTATGGCGCGGACGGTGCTCGTCGGCTTTCCGCGCTCGTACGACTGGGTGAAGATCTTTCCCTCGCGGTGCACCTCGACGACCATCTCGGACGCGAGCGCGTTCACCACCGATACGCCGACGCCGTGCAGTCCGCCGGTGACCTTGTACCCGGTGCCGCCGAACTTGCCGCCCGCGTGGAGGATCGTCATGACGACCTGCAACGCGTCCATCGGCTTGCCCTTTGCGTCCTTCTGCGTCGGATGCGGCCCCGCAGGGATCCCGCGGCCGTTGTCGGCGACGGTGATCTCGTTCGTCTTGTGGATCCAGAGGTCGATGCGATCGCACGTGCCGTTCATCGCCTCGTCGATCGAGTTGTCGAGCACCTCGCGGACCAGGTGATGCAAACCGCGGAGATCCGTCGTACCGATGTACATGCCGGGACGCCGGCGGACCGCCTCGAGGCCTTCGAGGACCTGGATGTCCTTCGCGCTGTACGAGGGAGCGGCGGCGGTCCGGCGCTTGCGATCGTCGGGTGCGTCTTTCCTTACCGCCATCAGGCCTTCCCTGCGCGGACGAGGATCTCGTAGAGACGCTCGAAGTCCTCGTCGGAGTAGAACTGGATCGCAATACGCCCACCCCTGCGGCCGCGGAGGACCTCCACCTTCGTTCCCAGCGCCGCCCGCAGCTCGGTGGTGACCTGGGCAAGATCGGGGTCGCCGCCCCGAAGCCGCGGCCGCGATCTTCCGCGACGGGTCGGGTGCACCATCTTTCGTGCGAGAGCTTCGGCTTCCCGGACCGAGAGACCCTTTGCTATCACCGCCGCGAGCGCCTGCAGTGCATCCGAAAGAGGTAGCGGAAGCAAGGCGCGGAGGTGGCCCTCGCCGATCTTTCCCTCGATGACGGCGTCCTGAAGAGCCTGCGGCGCGGTCAGGGTTCGCAGCATGTTCGCGACGGACGAACGCGACTTGCCCAGCCGCTCCGCGAGCTGTTCCTGGGTCAGGTCGTACGTTTCCATCAACAGCTTGTACGCGCGCGCCGCCTCGATAGCGTTTAAGTCCGAGCGCTGAAGGTTCTCAATGAGCGCGAGCTCCAGGCGGTCCCCCACCTCGTCGCGGACGACGGCCGGGATCGTCGTACGGCCGGCGAGCCGCGCTGCGAGGACGCGCCGGTGTCCGGCGACGAGTTCGTAGCCGTCACCGTCTACTGATACCACTATTGGTTGCAGCACACCGTGGCGCGAGATGGATGCCGCGAGCTCGGAGAGGCCCTCCGGGTCGAATGCGGTGCGTGGCTGATGACGGTTGGGCCGCACGAGCTCCAGCGGGATCTCGTTCATAGACGGACGTTCTGCCGGCGCCCGCACAGCCGAGCCGGATTGGCCGAGCAGGACATCGAGGCCGCGGCCCAAGCCGGTTCGCGCCATCAGGCGATCGCTCCGCCGAGAGCGATCGGAGCGCGGGACTTCAGACGCGCCGAGAGCTCGCGCGCAAGATCGTCGTACGCCTGTGCTGCGGCTGAGCGGCGGTCGTAGACGGATATCGGAAGCCCGTGGCTCGGCGCTTCGGCGAGGCGCACTGCGCGTGGGATCCGAGCGTCGGCGACGAGAGTGGGGAAGTGCCGCCGCACCTCGTCGATCACTTGGAGCGAAAGCCGATTTCGGCGGTCTTCCATGGTCAGGACGATCGCGAGCACCTCGAGCTGGTCGTTCAGCCGCATTCGGACCGCGTCGATGGTCGAAAGCAGCTGCGCGAGACCCTCGAGCGCGTAGTATTCGCACTGGACCGGGATGACGACGGCGTCGCCAGCCGTCAGGGCGTTGATGGTCAACAACCCGAGCGACGGCGGGCAGTCAATGAGCACCGTGTCGTAGTTTTGGGTGGACCGCAGAGCCTGCCGGAGACGGTACTCACGAGCTAGGAGCGGAACCAACTCGACCTCGGCACCGGCCATGTCGGGGCCGGAAGGGATGATGTCGAGTCCGGGGACGCCCGTCGGAACGATTGAGTCATCGATTGGTAGCTCCTTCAGAATGAGGCCGTAGATAGGATTCGGCGGGGCCTTGCTGATCCCCAGCCCGCTGGTTGCGTTCGCCTGCGGATCGAGATCGACAATCAGAACGCGTTCGCCTTGCTCGACGAGCGCCGCGCCGAGGCTGATTGCTGTCGTCGTCTTCCCAACTCCACCCTTTTGATTGCTGACGACGAGAATCGTCAAATCGGCCGCCTTGTCACACGTGAAACACCGGCCGAAATAGGGGTAAAACTGGGGGCAGGAGGGGAGTGTTTCGTGTCCTTCATTCTAGCCCAGGCGAGCCTTCCCGACTACCTCGCATTCGCGCTTCGTCGCCTCGCTGAGACCCATCTGGTGCAACCATTTTAGATAGCGAGGTAGCGACCGATCGGACCCCATCGAGCGGTGTCGCGGCCTGATAATCCCGGTACAGCAATGGGAGCCCGTTGGAGTAGCACGACCAAGCGCGTCGTGGTCGCCCTTTTCGCGGTCGCCGCGCTTTACATCGTCTATCGCGCCGGGGACATCGTGCGCCCATTCGTGTGGGCGGGAGTGTTGGCTTTCGTGCTGCTCCCCGTGGTCGGTCTCCTCGAGCGCCGTCTCTCACTCCCTCGTACGGCCGCCGCCGCGATCGTCTTCCTTGGCTTGCTCGCGGCCATAATTGGTGGCGGCCGACTCCTTGTTCCGCTCGCGATCGATCAAGTGCGCGACCTGCAGCGCACGCTGCCGACCTTGGTGGCCAACGCGCAGAACACTCTCACCGAGACCGCCGATCAGATCGGACTCGAGGATCTCGATGCTTTGATCGTGAATTTCGCCGGGATCGGCGATCTCACGCAGATGGTCGCCCGAGGCGCGGTGCCCTTCATCGTCGGCCTCGGTCACTTCCTCCTCGAGCTTCTGGTCTTCCTTATCGCGACGTTCTTCCTGCTGCGCGACGCTCCGCGTCTCTTTCAGTGGTTCCGTCGGATTCTGCCGCCGAGCCAGCGCAACGAGTTGATTCCCCTTTTCGCCCAGGTGAACACACTTCTCGGCCGGTACGTCCGGGGTCAGATGTTCCTGATCGGAGTGATGTCGACGGCGACGTTCATCGGCCTCTCGGTCTTGCAGGTCCCTTTCGTCCTGCTCCTCGCGATCATGACGGGCGTGCTCGAGGTGATTCCGATCGTCGGCCCGATCACCGCGGGCGCGATCGCATGTCTGGTCGCGCTCGGACACCCGGCGCCGTGGGGTCTCTCACAGATCTGGTACGTAGCGATCGTCGCCGTGATGTACACGGTGCTCCGGCACGCCGAGGACTATTTCGTGATCCCGCTCGTGATCGGGCGGATCGTGAAGCTGCACCCGGCCGTTGTGATCTTCTCGCTACTCACCGGCGGGGCTTTGTACGGGCTGCTCGGCGTCCTCATCGCCGTGCCGGTGGCCGCGACGCTTCGACTCGTCCTCATCTACCTCGGTGCGAAGCTCCGGGATGAAGATCCGTTCCCGCAGCTCGAGCAGGAGCTGGAAGTCCCGCATCCAGCGACCCCGGCCGCGACGACGCGCGCCGTGGGTCGGCGCGCGCACTCCTGAGCGGACGAGCCAACGAAGTCATGTCGACCGCCGTCTGGGCCCGCGAAGGGGGAACGATGCGCTTTGTGCTTGGCATCCTGATCCCATTGACTGCGGCTCTCCTTCAGGGAACCGTCGCGCCCCTCATCGCGGTCGGCGGCGCTCGGCCGCTGCTACCGATATTGGTCGCAGCGTCGTGGTCGATCGCAGCCGGGGCGCGGGAAGGAGTGTGGTGGGCGTTCCTCGGTGGGCTCGCATCGGACCTGATATCGGCGGGACCTCTTGGAGCTTTCGCGCTCGCCTCGCTCCCGCCAGTCGCGGTCGTGGGGCTCCGCGATGCCCCGGGCCGTCCGACTCCGATCGTCGCCGGCGCAGTGCTCGTTGGCCTGGCGGCGCTCGCCGCCGGCCTCATCTACATCGGCATCCTCGCCGTCACGGGATCGGCGGTTTCGTCTCTGCCGCTCGCCGCGGGTACCGCGGTCGCGAGTGCCGCGTACACCGGCCTCCTAGCCCTCGCGATCTATCCCGTTGCGCGACTTCTACGCCGCGCCACTGAGAAGCAGGGGGCGTTAGGAGT
>DATLPP010000257.1:0-4537 GCA_035535615.1 Candidatus Udaeobacter sp. | reverse complement strand
CGCGGTCGCCCGGCGACAGAAAACCGTTCTCGTTCAGCGCGCGCCGGCCATCCCACTCGAGCTCGACGACCTCGCCGCGATAGAGGGACCCATCGAGCTGCACCGCGAGGCGCTGGTATTTGGCGCCCTCGTGGTCGCCCATCTCGAGCACCCGCACGACGTGACCGTCGATGACCTCGATCCCGACGCCCGTGTTGGGGTCACCGCAGGCGACGATCGCCGCCACTGCGGCGATGACGACGACGCGAGTGAGCACGCTCACCGCACCTGCAGTGTCGTGCCCACGGTCGTCGTGCGCCCGGAGTCGTCGATCACGTTGAAGACCAGGCTGTAGTCATCGCTGCCCACGGCGGTACCGCTGTCATCGCGCATGTCCCACAGGACCACCACTTCGGCGGAACCCGCTCCTACGCTGATCGGGTCGATGGCGAGGTGTCTCACCGTAGCGGTCCCGTGAAACCCGCTGGCCTGGATGAACGGATCGAGCGGACCGCGCAGCGTTCCGGTCGTCGGGGTGAGGCGGATGGTCGCGCGGATCGTGTCGCCGACCGTGTACGTGGCTTTGACGACGACGTCGACCTTCCCGTTCGGCACGGTCGTGGGGATCACAAGATCGCTGACCGGCGGCGACGTCCGCACCGGTGGCGCGGAGCCGCAGGAGGTGAAAACGAGCAGCACGATGAGCGCCGCTAGACGCCGCACGACCTGAGGTTATTAGGTATGAGCGCCGAAGAGGACCTCCTGCAGATCCGGGAGGGCGGTCCCGAGACCGCTGATGAAGAGGATGCCGATGACGAGGCTTCCCAGTCCCGCGACGAAGCCGACCACGACGTAGACGGTCCGCAGACGCTGCGCGCCGATGAATCCTGATGCGCTCACCACGGCAACGAGCGTGTTCGAAACGAGCAGGCCGACCACGAACGCGAGCAGGATCACGATCCCGGTGACGCCGGTCACGCCGGCGATGCCCGCGAGGAGTAGCGCCTGCGAGCCGGTCTCGGCCCCGACGCCGTGGATCATCCCCACCCCGAACGCCGTCTTCGGACCGTATTGCGTCGCGTGGACCGACGGGGTGTGCTCGTGTCCGTGGATGCGCGCCTGCAGCGCGCCCCAGCCGTAGCGAATGAAATCGAACACGAGCATCCAACGACTGCGAAGGCGAAATTCGCCCTTGCCGCGCAGGTACTGGTAGACGGAGAAGAGCACCCACGCACCGAGCAGCACGAGCGTGACCCCGACGACCTTTTCGAGGATTGGATCGACCCACGGGGGAAGGACGGCTCCGAGCAAAAGCGCGGCGATCCCGAGGACGAGAACGACGAACGCGTGACCGAGGGCGTACAGCGTCGCCAGTCCTATCGCGTGACGCTCCTCGTGCGCGAACCGCGACTCCCCGAGCGCGTGCATCGCCCCGGGCCCCCGTGCGGCGTGCTCGTGTTCGTGGCCACGCAGCTCGGCCGGCTCGTGTCCGTGAGACGGCATCGGCGCGCCGGCCGGCACATTCGCCTCCGTGTGGCTCGCGCTCGTCGTGCTGGTGATGTCGGTGATCGCCGCGATGTGGTCCCAGTCGAAGCCGTGCCGGAATCCGAGCGCTGCCATCCCGAGAAGCAATACGACGACGCTGAGGTCCACA
Organism: Candidatus Udaeobacter sp.; assembly: GCA_035535615.1. Taxonomy (GTDB): domain Bacteria; phylum Chloroflexota; class Limnocylindria; order P2-11E; family P2-11E; genus 3-1-20CM-2-70-9. The sequence goes on along the minus strand of DATLPP010000257.1, from coordinate 2,904 downwards.
GCGGCAGGTTATCGCAAGTTGTCGCGATAGTGACTCTTGCAAGACGCTTGCGATTGCCGCAGTGTCGCAGCGTGAGCGTGGCGGACGAGATCCGCTCGAAGGGAAAGCGGATGACGGTGCAGCGCCGTCTGGTGCTCGACGCGCTCCAGCGCGCGCGGCATCACACCACGGCGGAAGAGATCGCGCGCCAGGTCCGCTCGCGCCATCCGCAGATCGATCCCTCGACCGTCTACCGCAACCTCGAAGCCCTCGAGGATCTCGGCTATGTGACCCACACGCATCTCGACGATCGCGTGACGCGATGGCATCGCGCGGACGTCGAGCGACATGGCCATCTCGTCTGCCGCCGCTGCGGCTCGGAGCAGGAGATCCCGCTCCGCATGCTCGAGCCGCTCGGCCGGCGACTGCGCGCCGAGCAGGGGTTCCGCGCCGACCTGGCGCATTCGGCCATCGTGGGGATCTGCCGCGAGTGCGCGCCCTAGTCCGCACGATCCCGCGGCGCGCGGCGCTCGCGGCGCTCGCGGGTCTACTCGCGGGGATCGTCCTGCTCGCGATCGCGGCGCCCGGTCTCGCCGACCGACATGACGCCGAGACGCTCCAGGCCTGGCTCGGCAGCGAGGCGCGGCTCGCGGGGGACCTGGCGCGCGACGGCCTTCGGGCGCGCGATGCGAACCTGCTCGACCCGCTCGCACACCGCATCGCCACGAGCGCGGGCGTTCGCGTGACATTTATCGACCCGACCGGCGTGGTCCTCGGCGAGTCCGATGAGGACCGGAGCACGATGGACAATCACGCGTCGCGGCCCGAGGTTGCCGCGGCGCTCGCTGGGAACGAGGGCACCGCGATCCGCGTTTCCGCGACGGTGCAGCGCGACCTGCTGTACGTCGCGGTCCCGGTCCGCGATGGAGGTCAGATCATCGGAGTCTCGCGCACGGCTCTGCCCGTGGCGACGCTCGAGTCGTTCGCATCGCGGCTGGGCGGGACGATCGCGCTCGCCGGCGCTCTGGCCACGGCCGTCGCGCTCGCAGTCGTCGTCCTCCTGTCGCGCGCGGTCACCGGCCCGATCGGGGCATTGACCCGGAGCGCGGAGGCGGTCGCGGCCGGCGGCTCCGCGCGCTTCGAAGCCGGCGGTCCCGATGAGACTCGCCGCCTCGGCGACGCGCTCCGCACGATGTCCGATCGCATCACGGGCGAGCGACATGACGCGGAGTCCGAGCGGGATCGCCTCGCGGTGCTGATCGACGAGCTCGGGGATGCGATCGTCATCGCCAGCGCCGAGGGCGAGATAGAGCGCGCGAACCGCGCGGCCACCGACCTTCTGGGGACGCCGCTTGCGGGTCGCCGCCTCGTTGACGTCGTGCGCGATCACGAGGTGATCGATGCGATCGCGCGCGCGCGTGCGGACTCCGACAGCGTCGCGCATGTCGAGCGCACCGAGCCGCCACGGTTTCAGCGAGTCGTCGCGCGACGACTCGCGGAGGGCAAGCTCCTGCTCGTCATCCAGGACCTCACCAACCTGCGGCGCCTGCAGACGGTTCGCCGCGATTTCGTCGCAAACGTCTCGCACGAGCTTCGGACCCCGCTCGCGTCACTGAAGGCGATGGCGGAGACGCTCCAGGCCGGCGCGGTCGACGACCCCGAGGCCGCACGAGACTTCGTCCGACGCATGGGCACGGAGATCGACGACCTCGCGCGGCTCGTCGAGGAGCTGCTGCTCATCGGTCGGCTCGAGTCGGGACAGCCGGTCGTCGCGCCGACGGTCGTCTCGGCAGCGGCGCTGCTCGACGGTGCACGCGAGCGTCTCGGCCCCCTCGCCGAACGCGCGCGGGTGAGGCTCGTCGTCGACCGGCTCGAGCACGCGCCGATGGTCCTCGCGGACCCCGAGCGCATCGGCCAGGTGTTCGCAAATCTCGTCCACAACGCCACGAAGCACACCCCGACCGGCGGAGAGATCCGTCTGTCGGCGGCACCAAACGGCAAGGTCGTCCTCTTCACGGTCCGCGACACCGGCGACGGGATCGCTGCCGCCGATGTGGACCGCATCTTCGAGCGCTTTTATAAAAGCGACCGCTCGCGGGCCGACGGCGGAAGCGGCCTCGGCCTCTCGATCGCCAAACACATCGTCGAGGCGCACGGCGGCGTGATCCGCGCGACGAGCGCGGGACCGGGCCATGGCGCGACGTTCAGCTTCACACTGCCAGCCGCTCCGGTGCGACCCGCATGAGCCGCATCCTGCTCGTCGATGACGAGACCAACCTCCGTCACACCGTGGGCTACGCCCTGCGGCGCGAGGGGCACGAGGTCGCGACCGCGGAGGACGGCGAAAAGGGTCTCGAGATCTTCCGCGCGACCAAACCCGACCTGGTGATCCTCGATCTCATGCTGCCGCGCATGGATGGCCTGGCGGTGTGCCGCGCGATCCGCCGCGAGAGCGATGTCCCGGTGATCATGCTGACCGCGCGCGACACGGAGCTCGACACCGTGGTCGGTCTCGAGGTGGGCGCGGACGATTACCTCACCAAGCCCTTTTCGATGGTCGAGCTCATCGCGCGCATCCGCGCGATGCTTCGCCGCGCTGCGCCGCGTCACGGCACGCCGCCGGAGCGCGTCGAGCTCCGCGGTCTCGCGATCGACGTCGCGCGCCGGCGCGTCACCGTGGAGGGGAAAGAGATCGAGCTCAAGCCGCGGGAATTCGACCTCCTCGCTCATCTCGCGGGCTCGCCCGGCCGCGTCTTCACACGGGAGCAGCTCCTCGCGTCGGTGTGGGGTCTCGACTACGCGGGCGATCCGCGCACCGTCGATACGCACGTGAAGACGCTCCGTGAACGGTTGTCAGACGAAGCGGAGCGACCCCGCTGGATCGAGACCGTGCGCGGGGTCGGCTACCGCTTCCGCGAAGAGGCG
>DATLPP010000256.1:0-10745 GCA_035535615.1 Candidatus Udaeobacter sp. | reverse complement strand
GGCGACAACGTCGGCGATTGCGCCGGCCGTGGCGCGGACCTATTCGAGTCGACGGCAGCCGAGAACATCGGCGCGATGATCCTCGGCGTCGCCATCTATGCCGTGACGCACAACGTCGCGTGGATCGTCTTCCCGCTCGTCGTCCGTGGCTTCGGTCTCATCGCCAGCGTCGTCGGGATCTTCCTCGTCCGCGGGAACGAGAAGCGCGATCCGATGGGCTCGCTGAACAACGGCTACTACATCACGATCGCGCTCTCGATCGTGGGGATGTACTTCGTCACGAACCAGATGCTCAACGAGAGAGGCGGCGCCCTCTACTTCTTCGGAGCGGGCGTCGTCGGCATCCTCACCAGCCTCGCGTTCGTGTACATCACGCAGTACTACACGTCGGGCAACTGGCGGCCGGTCAAGGAGATCGCGGAGGCGGCCAAGACCGGTCCGGCGACCACGATCATCTCGGGCGTCGCCGTCGGCTTCGAGACGACCGCGTCATCGACGATCACGATCGCGATCGCGCTCTTCACGTCGCACTGGCTCGGCGATCAGTGGGGCCAGGTCACCGGCCTGCCGCACGGTGGCATCTACGGCACCGCCGTCGCGACGATGGGCATGCTGATGAGCGCCGCGTTCATCCTGGCGATGGACACCTTCGGACCGATCACCGACAACGCCGGCGGCGTCGCGTCGATGTCGCGCGCGTCGGAGGAGACGCGCGAGCGCACCGACCGCCTCGACGCCGCGGGCAACACCACGAAGGCGCTTACGAAGGGGTACGCCGTCGCCTCGGCCGCCCTCGCCGCGTTCCTGCTGTTCTCGGCCTATCTCGACAAGGTCGCGCAGCTGACCGGCAAGCCGTTCGACTCGGTCGACCTCGCGAAGGTCGACGTCTTCCTCGGCGGCTTCCTCGGCGCGATGCTCGTGTATCTCTTCTCGTCGCTCGCGATCCGCGCGGTGGGTCGCGCCGGCGCCGCGATCATCGAAGAGGTGCGCACGCAGTTCCGCGAGCACCCGGGGATCATGGCCGGCACCGAAGAGCCGAACTACGCACGCGTCGTGGACATCACCACCGCGTCGGCGCTGCGCAACATGATCGCGCCCGGCCTTCTCGCCGTCGGCGCGCCCATCGTCGTCGGCATCCTCCTCAAGGCGGAGGCCGAGGCGGCCCTGCTGATGGTCGGCACGATGGCCGGCGTCATCCTCGCGACCGTTCTCAACAACGGTGGCGGCGCCTGGGACAACGCGAAGAAGTACATCGAGTCGGGGATGCTGAAAGACGAGAATGGCAAAGTCCTGGGCAAAGGAACGCCTGCGCACGCCGCCGCCGTTGTCGGCGACACCGTTGGAGATCCATTCAAGGACACTGCGGGTCCGAGCCTGCACGTCCTCATCAAGCTTCTCGCGACCATCACCCTCGTTCTCGCGCCGCTATTCGTCTAGCCAGGTTCCGGCGCGCGTAATCTGGCAGCCATGGGTGCATGGGGCGCTGGCAGCTTTGAAAACGACGACGCCATGGACTGGGTCATTGGCCTAGCAGAAGGATCCGGAGACGCCGTTCTTCGTGATGCGCTCACCCCGATCACAACGACCCACGACCGCTATCTCGAAGGACCGGATTGCTCGATCGCCGTTGCGGCAGCGGAAGCGGTCGCCGCGGCGCGCGGTCACGCGAACGCCTCCCTGCCCGACGAGGTCGTGGAGTGGGTCCGCAAGAAACCCGAGGTCACGGGGGAATTGGTCGCGCTCGCAAGGTCAGCCGTGGATCGTATTGCCGCAAAGTCGGAACTCCGGGACCTCTGGGACGAGTCCGATTCTGCCGAGACCTGGCGGGCCGCGATGACCGATCTTCGCGCTCGACTGGGCTGAGAGGCGGTGGCCCACGCAGCACTACCTCGTGTTAGGCCGCGTCGTTAGTCTCGATGGACCGTGCCCGGTCCGATTGACTTCAATTCTGATCTCGGAGAAGGCGCCGGCACTGAGATGGCGCTCATGGCGCTCATCACGAGCGCAAACATCGCGTGTGGCGGGCACGCCGGCAACGAGAACACCATGCGCACCACCGTCGAGCTCGCGATGAAAAACAAGGTCGCGATCGGCGCGCATCCGGGTTATCCCGACCGCGAACGCTTTGGCCGTGTCCCGATGGACATTCCCGCGCGCGAGCTGATCGAATCGATTCGTCGCCAGGTCGACTCGCTCGTCGGGATCGCGTCGCGGATGGGTGCGCGCGTGACCCATGTCAAAGCGCATGGCGCGCTGTACAACCAGGGGGAGCGCGATGCCACGATCGCGCGGAACATCATCTTCGGCGTGCAGGCGGCGAGCGGCGGGCACGAGCTCGTGATCGTCGCACCACCCGGCTCGGCGATGGTGAAAGAGGCGAGCGGCATGGGAATGAAAGTCGCGCGAGAGGGCTTCGTCGACCGGGCGTACGAAGCCGACGGCACGCTGCAGTCGCGCTCGATCGCGGGCTCGGTGCTCACCGATCCGGCCGACGCGGTGCGGCAGGCCCTCTCGTTCGTCAAAGACGGAGGTGTGACGGCGGTCGACGGAACGTTCCTCAAGCTCGCGGTCGACACGCTGTGCCTGCACGGCGACACGCCGGGCGCGCCCGAGATCGCACGCGCGATCCGTGACGCCTTCGGCAAGGCCAAGGTGAAGGTCGCGCCGTTCCGGTCCTGAACGATCCACGGATCAGCGCGTTCGGCGAAAGCGCGCTCCTCGTCGAGCTCGGCGACCACATCGATGAGACGATCGCCGACCGTGCGCGTGCGCTCGCGGACGCGTGGGACGCGCAGGGTCACGGTCGTGCAGTGCCGGCGTACGCATCTGTCGTCGTGCGGTTCGACCCGCTCCGGATCGCGCCTGCGGATGCAGAGCGTGAGGTCACGCGGCTCGCGAAGACCGAGCGGCGCCGCCTCCCTATCGACGGTGGACGCGACGTCGAGATCCCGACGCACTACGACGGACCCGATCTTGTCGAGACCGCCGATCGATCCAAGCTCTCCGTCGACGAGCTCGTCGCTCTGCATTCCGGTCGCATCTACCGCGCGTTCTTCCTCGGGTTTCTCCCTGGCTTCGCGTATTGCGGCGTCCTCGACCCGCGGATCGTCGCGCCTCGCCTGGTGCGTCCGCGCGAACGCGTCCCCGCCGGATCGGTGGCCATCGCGGACGGGCAGACCTCGATCTATCCGTTCGATTCGCCCGGCGGCTGGCGACTCATCGGACGAACCGACGTCCGCGTGTTCGACAGCACCAGAGAACCGCCCGCGCTCATCCGGCCGGGCGATCGCGTGCGGTTCGTCGCCCGGTGATTCGCATCGAGGCGAGCGCGCTGCGCGCGACCGTTCAGGACCGCGGCCGCTTCGGTCATCTGCGCGAGGGTGTCCCTCCGTCCGGCCCCGCGGATCCGACGGCGTTCGCCGCGGCGCAGTCCCTCGTTGGAAACGACGTCGATGCCGCGGCTATCGAGATCGTCGGCGACGCGTTCGCCTTCCGCTGCGATGACCGCCGCATCGTCGCGGTGACCGGGCGCGACGTCGCGCTGCGCGGTCGAGACCTCGTGCCGGGCTGGACCGCGACGTTCGCGCGTCCGGGCGACACGTTCACCGTCATGTGCGGCGAGCGTTCACGGTTCGCCTACCTCGCGGTATCCGGCGGCATAGCCACCGAACCGATCCTCGGGAGCCGATCGGCCTATTTGCCGGCCGGTCTTGGCCGAGCCCTGCGCGCCGGCGAGGTCCTGCCCCTCGGAATCGCCCGCGTGGACGTCGAACGGGCGGGTCGTTCCGCGGTCAGTCCTGATTACGACACCGGACAGATACGCGCCATCACGGGTCCGCACGCGCAACGTTTCACCGATGAGGCCGAATCCCTGTTCTTCAGCTCTGATTTCCGGGTCGAACCCGCGAGCGACCGCATGGGCACGCGCCTGAGCGGGCCGCGGATCGCGGCGCGCGACGGCGAGATCCTGACGAGCGGTGTCGTCGCCGGCGCGGTCCAGATCCCATCAGGTGGCGCGCCGATCGTTCTGCTTGCGGAGCATCAGGCGACGGGCGGTTATCCGGTGATCGCGACGGTGATCTCGGCGGACGTCGGTCTTGTCGCTCAGCGATTACCGGGTGAACGCCTCCGCTTCACGCGGGTCGATCGCGACTTCGCCGTGGCCGCGCTGCGCGAGGGCCGCGCCGTGCTCGACGTCATCGCATGACGAAGAGCGACGAGCTCGAGAGCGGCCTCCATCGCTTCGGCACCGACGTTGTGCTCGGGACTCGACCGCGCACGCGCCTGCTCGATCGTCTCGCAGGTCAGGACGCCGAACGGGATCGCGACCGGCAGCGATGCCGCGAGCTCGGCCAGCGACCGCGCGACGGCGTGGGCCAGGACGTCGAAGTGCGCCGTCTCGCCTCGGATCAGGCAGCCGAGCGGAACAACCGCGTCGAAACGCCCCGATCGGGCGATCGTCGCGACCGCCGGTGGCAGCTCGAACGAGCCGGCGACCTCGAACTCCTCGACCTTGGCGCCTTCGGCCAGCGCCGCCTCGAGAGCGCCACGGGCGAGCGCGCGGGTGATCTCGTCGTTCCAGCGCGCGCGCACGATCGCGACGCTGGCGCCGGGGTGAGGATTTTGAGCCCTCGCCGCAGTCTTCCCAGGGGTCGACACTTGCCGCAATCTAGCCCACGCATGCAGCCGCATCGCCGGGTGACCGGATGACCGACGAAGTCGATCCGCGTCTCGTCGCCCTCGGCCTCGTGCCGGGTCCCGCCGCCACGCCGGCGCCGCCGGACTGGGAGACGGCCGCTCCACCGAAGGCGACCGACTGGGTGATCCCGACGGCACCGGCTGTCGCGGCCCCGCCGCCGCCTCCACCGCCCGCGCCTTCGCCGACGCCGTCGGTGCACATGCCTGGGCACAAACCGCTCACCGTCGGTGATCTCTTCCCAGGCATGGGCAAGTTCAGCGGCACGCCGTCGCCCGAGGCGCCGCCGGCGCCACCGCCCGCGGCGCCACCGTCCGCCCCGACATTCACCCCGCCGCCTCAGTCATTCGCGCCGGCGGCGCCGCCCGCTGCCGCGCCACCGCCGCAGCAGTACGCGCCGCCCACGTACACGCCGCCGTTGTACACAGCGCCGGTCGCTCCGCCCGAGCCGGAAGCGCCCGTCCGCGAAGCGCCCCCGCCGCTCCCTCCGCTAGCCGCGGCGATGCCGACACCCGTCGCGAAGGCGGTCGAGGCGCCGCCCATCCCGACGAAGAAAGAGAAGGCGGCAAAGCCGAAAAAGGAAAAGGCCGCGAAAGCGGCGAAGCCGGGCAAGCCCGCGATCGCCAAGCCCGAGAGGGTGAAGCCACCGCCGAAGCCGCGCTTCATCCTTGCTCCGAGCGGCGTCCTGCTGCGCGGGCCGATCGTCATGGGTTACCCGGAGCAGAAGCTCCAGATCACCCTCGAGCAGCTCGGCTTCCGCATCAACGCGAAGGAGCCGATCGACGTCGCGTGGACCGACGTACGTGAGATCAAGTCGCGGCGCGGGCGTGTGGTCGTGCGCACGAAGGGCAGGCCCGTGGCTTTCGGAATCCCGGTCGAAGGCGTTGCCGAGCCGACCCTCGCCGGCCCACTCGCGCGCGTCGTCAAAGAGGCAAGCGGCGGCAGCCTGGATCTGGCTGGGAGCTCGTTCCTCGAGCTCCAGAACGCGACCGACTCGCTGCGCGACCACTTCCACGACGAAGACGACCCGCTCGTGCCAACAGTCGTCGGCCTCGTGTTCGGGCTCGCGGGCCTCACTTTTACGGCGATACTTCCCGACGCTCTCGCGATCGCGACCCGCGGCGCGATCGCGCCGGGCGCGTTTCTCCTCGACTACCCCCTCGCGGGGTTCGACCCGCGGGTCCTCTTCGCCGCGTTCGCGGCAGGCGCGATGCTGGCCGCGGGGATCGTCCGCGTCGCGATGGGAAAGTCGGCGACCGCGTGGGCCCGCGGAACGCTACGCGGCTGGCACGAGGCGGGACGCAGGCCGATCGTTCTCGCGCGTCGCGGCCTCGCCGCGATCGTGCTGAATCCGTCCATCGCCGCGGCAGTGCTTCTTGCCGCGGTCGTCCTCACCCTGCCGAGCCTGCGGGTTCAGACGATCATCGACGAGAGCGGTTTTCACATCACGACGCCCATACCGTTCTTCGACGACAACCGTCCGTGGTCGTCTGTCACCGACGTGACGGTGATCGACGCTCCGACGACCCAGCACTTCGAAGGGGTTGCGGTCGTGTTCACATTTAGGGACAAGGGCCCCTTGTCGACCCTCGACGGCCGCCTTCGCGGCGGCAGCGATAGACAGCTCGTCACGAGCGCCGAGAAGTGGCGCGCGGAGCATTTGGCTCCCTAGCTCTCTCCGTCGACCACAGTGAGCAGGTGGCCCAGCTTGTTCCGTTTCGTCGTGAGGTAACCGCGATTCGTCGCGCGCGCGGGAGCCTCGATCGGGATCCTCTCGACGACCTCGAGCCCGTAGAGCGGGACGAGCTTTTGCGGGTTGTTCGTGAGGATGCGCGCCCGGCGCACGCCCAGGTCGAGAAGGATCTGCACGCCGACGCCGCGCTCGCGCTCGTCGGCCTTGAAACCGAGGCGCTCGTTCGCCTCCACCGTGTCCAGCCCTTGATCCTGCAGCGCGTAGGCGCGCAGCTTGTTCATGAGCCCGATACCGCGGCCCTCTTGCCGCAGATAGAGAAGGACGCCGCGACCCTCTTCGGCGATGCGCTTCAGCGCGATCTCGAGCTGCTCGCCGCAATCGCAGCGGATGGAGCTGAAGGTGTCGCCGGTGAGGCACTCGTCGTGGACGCGCACCAGCACGGGCTCGCCGTTTGCGACGTCACCCATGGTGAGCGCGACGTGTTCGGCTTCGGTATTGCCGACCTTCGCGCGGTAGCCGTGCACGGTGAATTCGCCGTACTCGGTCGGTAGCTTGGCAATGGCGACGCGCTCGACAAGCCGCTCCTGCGCCATGCGATGCGCGATCAGGTCCTTCACGGTGATGAGCCGGAGACCGTGACGTTTGGCGAAGCGCTTGAGCTCCGGCATACGCGACATGGATCCATCCGGGTTCGTGAGCTCGCAGATCACGCCGACGGGCGAGAGTCCGGCGAGCCGGCAGAGATCGACCGCGGCCTCGGTCTGGCCCGCGCGCACGAGCACGCCTCCATCGCGCGCCTGGAGCGGGAAGATGTGCCCCGGTTTTACAAGGTCGTGCGCCTTCGTATTCGGATCGGCGAGCACCTTGATCGTGCGAGCCCGGTCGGCCGCGCTGATACCGGTGGTCACGCCCTCGCGCGCGTCGACGCTCACCGTAAAAGCGGTCCCCAGGCGTGCCTCGTTGCGCGAGACCATCTGCGGGAGATCGAGCTCCTGAAGACGCTCTGTGATCATCGGCACGCAGATCACGCCGCTCGCGTATTTGCGGATGAACGCGACGTCCTCCGGGCGCGCGAGCTCCGCCGCCATCGTGAGGTCGCCCTCGTTCTCACGGTCCTCGTCGTCGACGACAATCACCATCTTCCCGCGGCGGATGTCGTCGATCGCCTCGTTGACCGACGCGAACGGACCTGCGGGCGCGACCACTCGAGGTCGCTTCGGGGTCATGCGCTTCACTTTGCTCACCACTCCTATAAGTCTAGGAGCCGGTCACGCTCTTTTGACGAGACGCTCGACGTATTTGGCGAGCACGTCGGTCTCGACGTTCACGAGGTCGCCGGGCGCCAGCGCGCCGAGTGTCGTGCGCTCGGCGGTGTGGGGGATGAGCGCGATCTCGAAGAACGTCTTGCCGAGGGCCGCGATCGTGAGCGAGACGCCGTCGAGCGTAATGAAACCCTTCATCACGAGGTAGCGGGCGAGGCCCTTCGGCACGGCGAAGCGCAGGCGCGCCGCGCCGCCGCCCTCCTCACGGCGGCCGACGAGCTTTGTCGTCGCGTCGACGTGTCCCTGCACGAAGTGGCCGCCGAGAGCCGTCGTCGGCGTCGCCGCGGCCTCGAGATTCACGCGCGTGCCGCGGATCGCGCGCCCGAGCGTCGTCCGCGAGAGCGTCTCCGCGACGACGTCGACCGCGAACCCGTGCGTGTCCCGCTCCACGACGGTGAGGCACGCGCCCGCGACGTTGACGCTCGCGTCGACGCCGAGATCCTGCGCGACGCCCGACGACGCGATCTCGAGTCGTAGACCCGATGCGTTCGGTCCGGTGTGTCGGACCGTGCCGATCTCCGCGACGATGCCGGTGAACATCTAGTCGAGGGCTCCTTCCAACGCGAGGTCGTCGCCGAGCTTGCGCACGCGCACGTCGTGGAGATCGCTCGCCTTCGGGACGCCCTCGAGCGCGGGCGGCCCATCACCGCCGGCGACCGGCGAGAAGAGGAGCAGCACGCGATCGGCGAGACCGCCACGCATGAGCGCGCCCGCCACGTGCGGGCCGGCTTCGCTCATCACTGTGTTCACGCCATGCTGGCCGAGCCAGCGGAGCACGGCGCCGAGGTCGAGCCCGCCGTCGGCCCGCGGGACCGTCACGAGGAGCACACCCGCTTCGCGAAGCTTGTTCGTGCGGCGGACCTCGGCGTCGCGCGCGACGAAGATCACCGTGCGCTGCGGATCCTTCGAGCGCACGACCTTGGCCGTGGGTGGGGTGCGCGCGTCCGCGTCGACGATGACGCGCAGCGGGTCCCGCCCCTTGACCTCGCGGACGGTGAGAGCGGGGTCGTCGGCGAGCACGGTGCCGATCCCGACAAGGACCGCATCGGTGCGGTCGCGGAGGCGATGGACCTCGCGCAACGCGGGCTTTCCCGAGAGGTAGCGCCGTCCGGGGACGGCGACGCGTCCATCGACCGTGGTCGCGAGCTTCAGGAGCACGAAGGGACGTCCGCGCTTCAGGCGAGACACGAACCCCGCGTTGAGGCGCTCGGCGTCTGCTCTGAGGACGCCTTCTTCGACTTCGATCCCCGCGGCGCGCAGACCGCGAATCCCTCTCCCATCCGTGCGCGGATCGGGGTCGCGCATCGCGACGACGACGCGCGCGACCCCGGCCTCCCGGATCGCATCGACGCACGGTGGCGTCCGGCCCTGGTGCGCGCAGGGCTCGAGGTTCGTGAAGAGCGTCGCGCCGCGCGCCGCCTCGCCGGCTTTGCGAAGCGCGTTGACCTCGGCGTGCGATTCGCCGGCCGCGTGGTGGTAACCCTCGCCGATGATCTCGCCGTTCCGCACAACCACCGAGCCCACGAGCGGATTGGGGCTGGTCCTCCCCGCCGCGCGCGCGGCGAGTCGGAGCGCCCGACGCATGTAGGTCGTGTCCGCCTCCGTCACGGCTGCTAGTCTGCGGCCCTCGATCACGAGGCGTGGCATCTTCCCCTAAGAAGTCGAGAAGCGCTCGCTCACGCGGCGCCTAGTACTTGCCGCAGTAACTCGGACGAACCCGGCTCTGTTGACAGCTACGTTGCCGCGCGTGACCCGAGTTTTCGCCGCGCTCGCCGTCGCGATCACCCCGATCGCCTGGCTGGCGCTGCTCGCTCCGCGATCGTTCTCTTTGGTCCACTGCTTTCACTCCTCGACCTCGGGCGGATGCTCCTACCGGTCGGCATCGCTCGCCGAGATGCTCGCGACAGCGCCCGAACAGCTGGCGCCTCTCCTCATCGCGCTCGCCGGCCTGTTCTTGCTCGCGCTGACCGCATGCCGGGCCGTTTCCGGAGGCCGTCATCTGACGCTCGCCGCCCTCGCCATCGGAACGTACGCATTCCTGATCGCCGGCGCTTCGGTCACGCTTGGCCCCTGGCTCGTCGCGCCGCTGCTGCTACTGATCGCGATGTACGCGTCCGCGCTCGGCCGGCCCTCTGGGGAGATCGCGGGATCGCTCCTGCGCCTCGGACTTCTTACATTCGGGGCATTCGCGGCGGCCTACCTCTTCGCGCAGGGCTGGGCACTGCGCCTCGGCCCGTTCCCCGGCGGCGGATTCGAAATGTTCTGGCTCTATGTTGCGCTGGCTTCGGCGGCGGGCATCGCCATCGGGCTCAGCCTCGCGGCGGCACGGCGCGATACCGCCGAGATCGCGCGCGGAATGGTGGTGGCCTATGCGTCCCTCGGCGCGGCTGGCCTCGCGGTGGCGCTCGGCGCGGTCGCGGTGATGTATCCGCACGGCTCGTATCTCTCGTTTGGACTCGCAGCCTTGTGGGGCGTCGTCCTGTGGTTGATCGCGACGAACGCGGTAACGACGTCGATCGCGATGAAAGCGCTGGCCCGAGTCAGGTGGTCGGGTGCGGTCGGAGTGGGAATCACGCTCACGCTGGCCGTCCTGATCTGCGGGATCGCGACGTTCGCGGCACTCGGCCCGCTCCTGGTTTCTCCCGTCGCGCCACCGTTGCTGATCCTGCCAAATACGTCGACCTATCCGTGATCCACGTCGATTGCATAATTATCCAGATATCCGCATAATCACACCTCTATGCCGACGAGGGTCGCGATCGTGGGCGTCACTGGATATGCGGGCGGGGAGCTCGCCCGTCTCGTGCTGCGACATCCCGAGGTTCGGCTTGTCGCTGCCGTGGCGCGCTCGCATCAAGGCGAGCCCCTCCGCACCGTGCAGCCCCATCTCCATGCGGCGCCGGATTCGCTGGTCGTCGGTTCCGACGTCGGTGACGCTGAGGTCGTGTTCACGGCCTTGCCGGCCGGCGAAGCAGCCCGGCAGGCGCGTGCGTGGCTCGATGACGGCCGCACCGTCATCGACATCGGAAGCGAT
>DATLPP010000255.1:0-9204 GCA_035535615.1 Candidatus Udaeobacter sp. | reverse complement strand
CATGTGAGCTCACTTCAGCCTTTCGTAATGAATCGATCTGAGGTGAACGCGCACTAACTCACTGGGTCTTTGGTGACCCGGCAAAGGAGAGCGGCGGCAGAGATGCCGCCGCTCTTCGTTTTCAACCACCTAATCTGGGCGTGATGCCCTCCCGGAAAACAGACACACCTCCCGCCGAACCGGCGCGCCAAGTCCAGCTCGCCGAGAACCGCAAGGCCCACTTCGACTATCAGATCGAAAGCCGGCTCGAGGCAGGCATCGCGCTGCGCGGTACGGAGATCAAGTCGCTCCGCGCGGGTCACGCCAACCTGCGCGATGGGTACGCGCGAGTCGAGAACGGTGAAGTGTGGCTTCGCAACGTGCACATCGCGCCGTGGGCGAACTCCGCGCACGACAATCACGATCCTCTGCGCCCGCGGAAGCTGCTGCTCCATAAGGATGAGATCGGCGTGCTCGTCGGAACGATCGCTCAGAAGGGATACACGCTCGTCCCGCTGCGGATGTACACGAAACACGGCCGAGCCAAGGTCGAGCTTGGGATCGCTCGAGGCCGCAAGCGCTTTGACAAGCGGCAGGTGATCAAAGAGCGGGAGGCCACGCGCGAGATGGACGCGGCCATCCGGAGGCGCGTGGGTCGGGGCTAGCGGGCGGCTACCCCGCCGGTTGGAGTATCGGGAGCTTCGCGCGATCGGCCGCGTCAGCACCGACGGTCTCGGCGAACTGGCTCTGATAGAGGTCGTAGTAGAAGCCCTGTTTGCGCAGGAGCTCCGCGTGGTCGCCCTGCTCCACGATCCGGCCGCCGTCCATCACGACGATCTCGTCGGCGTTGCGGATCGTCGAGAGTCGGTGCGCGATCACGAACGAGGTACGGCCGTGACGGAGCCGCGCCATCGCTTGCTGGATGAGGACCTCGGTACGCGTGTCCACGTTGCTCGTCGCCTCGTCGAGGATGAGGATGCTCGGATCGGCCAGGAACGCGCGCGCGATCGTGATGAGCTGCCTCTGGCCCGCCGAGATGTTCGACGCCTCCTCTTCAAGCAGCGAGTCGTAGCCCTCCGGGAGCGTGCGTACGAACGGATCGACGTGCGCCGCGGTCGCAGCCGCGACGATCTCGTCCAGCGAGGCGCCTTCCTTGCCGTAGGCGATGTTGTCGCGGATCGTCCCCGCGAAAAGCCAGCTGTCCTGAAGCACCATGCCGAACGCGCGCCGGACAGCATCGCGCGGCAACTCGCGCGTGTCGATACCGTCGAGGCGGATCGCGCCAGCGTCGATGTCGTAGAAGCGCATGAGGAGATTCACGATCGTGGTCTTCCCGGCGCCGGTCGGCCCGACGATCGCGACGGTCTCTCCCGGGCGTACGTCCAGAGAGAAGTCCTCGATGAGCGGCTTCTCGGGCAGATAGCGGAAGGCGACGCGGTCGAACTCGACGTGACCGCTGACGGCCCGGGGCGCCGCCGCGGACACACGGTCCGGCGTCTCTTCAGGCGCTCCGAGGAATTCGAATACCCGCTCCGCCGACGCGAGACCGGACTGAAGAAGGTTCATCTGCGCCGCGATCTGCAGAAGGGGCATCGTGAACTGGCGCGAATACGCGATGAACGCTGTCACGTCGCCGAGACTCATCGCGCCCGATGCGACGCGGTAGCCGCCGATGACGGCCACGCCGACGTAGTTCAGGTTCGAGAGGAACTGCATCGCCGGCTGGATGATCCCCGAGAGGAACTGCGCCCGGAAGCTCGCGCGGTAGAGCCGTTCGTTCTGGCCGTTGAACTGCTCGATCGCGCTCTGGCGGCGTCCGAAGACCTGGACGAGCGCGTGCCCGCTGTGCATCTGCTCGACGTGGCCGTTCAGCGCCCCGGTCTCGGCCCACTGGGCGACGAACTCTTTCTGCGAGCGCCCAGCGATCACTATCGTCACGCCGAACGAGAGCGGAATTGTCAGAAGCGATATCAGGGCGAGCAGCGGGCTGATCCAGAGCATCATCCCGAGCACGCCGATCACCGTGAGGACCGACGTGAGGAGCTGCGAAAGACTCTGCTGGAGCGTCGTCGCGATGTTGTCGACGTCGTTCGTCACGCGGCTCAGAAGATCTCCGTGCGCGTGGCTGTCGAAGTAGCGGAGTGGCAGCCGTGCGAGCTTTTCCTCGACCTCGCGCCGCAAGCCGTACACGGTGCGCTGCGCGACTCCGGCCATGATGTACGCCTGCGCCCATGCGAGGAGCGACGCAAGAATGTAGACGAGCACGGCGAGCGCGAGCACCTGGGCGAGCGCCGTGAAGTCGATGCCCACCCCGGGGATCGCGTTTGTGGCGGCGAGCACGTCCGCGAGCTGACCCTGCCCGCGCGCCCGCAGCAGCTCGATCGCCTGTTCCTTCGTCAGGCCGGCCGGAAGAGACTTTCCGACCACGCCATCAAAGATCACGTTCATGGCGTTCCCGGTGATCTTCGGGCCGATGACGCTGAAGGCGACGCTGAGCGAGCCGAGGACGACGACGACCGCGATGACCGCCCGCTCAGGACGAAGCCGCGCCAGGAGCTTCCGCAGGGTGCCGCGGAAGTCCTTGGAGCGCTCGACCGGCGCGCTGAGGCCCATGAACGGGCCGCCCGCGCGCTGGCCAGCCTGCGGTCGCCCGCCGGGACCACGACCCTGAGGCCTGCCCATCATCATGCGGCGGCGGCCCCAAGCTGCGATTCGACGATCTCGCGGTATTCGGCGCAGCTCCGCATCAGCTCTTCGTGCGTGCCGCTTCCGACGATGCGCCCTTCGTCGAGCACGACGATGTGATCGGCGTGGAGGATCGTGCTGACGCGCTGCGCGACGATGAGCACGGTCGCGTCTACGGTCTCCGATCTGAGCGCCATGCGCAGCCGTGCGTCCGTGCCGGCATCGAGCGCGGAGAAGCAGTCATCGAAGAGATAGATGGCCGGCCGTTTGGTGATCGCGCGGGCGATCGCAAGGCGCTGGCGCTGTCCACCCGAGACGTTGGTCCCGCCCTGGTCGATCGGGGCCTCGAGCTGGCCGGGCATCGCAGCGACGAAATCCCGAGCCTGCGCGATCTCGAGCGCACGCCAGAGCTGCGCGTCTGTGGCGTTCTCGTTGCCGAAGCGGAGGTTCTGCGCGACCGTGCCCTTGAAGAGGTAGGCCGCCTGCGGAACGAGTCCGATGCGTCCCCAGAGCCGCTCGAGCGCTTGGTCGCGCACGTCGAGGCCATCCACCAGGACGACGCCGGAGGTCACATCGAAGCTGCGTGTCACGAGGCTCACGACGGTGCTCTTCCCCGAGCCGGTCCCTCCAATGATCGCCGTGGTGCGCCCGGGCCGCGCCTCGAAGGTCAGGCCATGCAGCACCGGTCGCTCGCCGTGCGGGTACGCGAAGGTGACGTCGGCGAACGCGACGACGCCGGAGACCTGCTGGGGCGCGACCGGACGCAACGGTTCGGCGATCGACGACGTCGTGTCGAGCACTTCAACGATGCGCTGCGCGCTCGCCTCGGCTCGCGGGACGAGGATGACCATGAACACCGCGGTCATCACGGCGAAGAGGATCTGCATGATGTACTGCAGGAACGCGGTCAGGTTGCCGATCGGCATGCCTCCGCGTTCGACCAGGCCGGCGCCGAACCACAGGATCGCGACCGTCGAGAGATTCATGATCACGAGGAGCGCCGGGAACGCCACGGCAAAGATTCGGTTCACGCGCAGCGACGTCGCGGTCAGGTCCGCGTTCGCGGCCTCGAAGCGCGCACGCTCCGAACGAATACGGATGAACGCGCGCACGACGCGCACGCCGGTGATCTGCTCCCGGAGCACCTGCGTGATGCGGTCGATCTTCACCTGCACCTGCCGGAAGAGCGGGACCGCCATGAAAAGCAACACGCCGATGACCGCCGCCATGAGCGGAACGATCACCACGAGCAGCCACGAGAGGGTCGCGTCCTCGCGAAGGGCCATGATGATGCCGCCGATCGCGATGATCGGCGCGCTCACGAGGATGGTGAGCGCGATCTGCACGAAGAGCTGTACCTGCTGCACATCGTTCGTGTTACGCGTGATGAGCGACGCCGTTCCGAACCGATTCATCTCGCGCGCCGAGAAGCTTTGCACGCGTTCGAAGACCGCGGCTCGGACATCGCGACCGACGCTCATCGACGTCTCTGACGCGAAATACACAGCGACGATCGCGAAGAGGCCGAGCAGCAGCGCGATTCCGAGCATGACCGCGCCGGTGCGCCAGATGTAGTCGGTATCGCCCTTGGCGACGCCGTTATTGATGATGTCGGCGTTGAGGTTGGGCAGGTAGAGGTTCCCGACGGACTGGAGCAGCAGGAGCGCTGTGACGATCGCGACCTGCCGCCGGTACGGCGCGAGGTGGCTACGGAGGAGACGGATCAGCACGGACGGCTACGTTCCGAAAAGCTCACGGACCACGCCTAGTCGCCGAAGGCCGGCGCCCTCTTCACCTCGGGCCGACTGACTCGGTCGACTCGACCGCGGAGTGGTACCTCTTGGAGGAAAAGCGAGAGCACGACGGCGAACGAGGCGACGACGGCAGCGATGAGGAAGATGTCGTGGAGCGACGAAGCGAGTGAGCTCCGGATCGCGAGGAGCACCGCGGGCGGGATCCTTTGCATGACGGCAGGATCGAAGATCGCCTGAGCGTTGCCGCTCGCTGGAAGCGCGCCGGCGAGCTGCGGCGGGATCGAAGCGACGATCTTCTGGGTGAGTTCGTGCGAAAGGACGGCGCCAAGAATCGCGACGCCGACCGTGCTGCCGATGTTCCGCCAGAACTGGATCTGGCTGGAAACGACGCCAAGGTAGCGCTGGTCGACGGCGCTCTGGGTCGCATTCAGGTAGAGCGGCATGCCAACGCCGACGCCGAGCCCGATCAGCACGAGGTCGCGCACCACCTCGATCTCGGGCGTGGCAACAGTGACCTGCGCGAGCAGGTAGAGACCGATCGTGAGGACTACGGCGCCGACGGTCCCGAGGTACCGATAGCGCTTGATTCGGACCATTAGCTGGCCCGTGATGATGCTCGAGACGATGAGACCGGCCATGAGCGGTGTGATCAGAAGGCCCGAGTTCGTCGCGGGCATGCCCAGGACACCCTGGTAGACGAGACCCACGAAGAGGATCGCGCCGAACATCGCAAAACCGAGGAGGAATCCGATCGCGGTGGATACCGAGAACGTCGGATTCTTCCAAAGGTCGAAGGGGACGACCGGGTGAACCGTGCGCCGCTCGACGATGAAGAAGATCACGCCCATCACCGCGGCGACGAGCAGGAGCCCGAGCACCTCGGGGGAGGTGAAGTCGTGGTCGCGCGTGATCGAGAGCGCGATGAGGAGTGGCACGAGCGTCGCCGCGAGCGTGAACGCGCCGGCGAAGTCGATGTCACGCCACGAGGCCGCGTGCCGTACCGAAGGAAGCGTCAGGAATACGGCGACGATGGCAAGGATCCCAACGGGAACGTTCACGTAGAAGACCCAGCGCCAGGTCAGGTTGTCGGTGAGGTATCCGCCTACGACCGGACCGACGACCGAGGCGATGCCGAAAATGCCTGCAAAGACGCCCTGCAGCCTTGCGCGCTGGGCGGGTGAGTAGAGGTCGCCAATGGTGGCAAACAC
The DNA here is from genome assembly GCA_035535615.1 of Candidatus Udaeobacter sp. Classification (GTDB taxonomy): domain Bacteria; phylum Chloroflexota; class Limnocylindria; order P2-11E; family P2-11E; genus 3-1-20CM-2-70-9. The sequence continues at coordinate 3,578 of DATLPP010000255.1, read as the reverse complement.
GCTTGCGAAGAGAACGCCCCCAAAAACTCCCTGCAGCGCGCGGAATGCGACGAGCTCCGCCATGTTCTGGGCTTGACCGCAGAGGGCCGAGGCGATGACAAAGCCGATCATCCCGGCAAGAAGAAACGGCTTGCGGCCAAACAGGTCTCCGAGCTTCCCGGCTATCGGCGTGAGGACGGTGGAAGTCACGAGGTACGCCGTGGCCACCCATGCGAAGTAGTCGAGCCCGTTGAGCTCGGCGACGATGCGTGGAAGAGCGGTTCCGACGATGGTCTGGTCGAGCGCTGCAAGGAACAGCGCGAGCGCCACTCCCACCGTCGCCAGGACTCGAGCGCTTCGTGTCATTTCAGCGGGCATTTGCGGTCTCCTTGGTCATCGCTTCAATGGAGTCGTTGAGATCCGTCAGTGCGACGCGCAAGCGCGCACGCTTGTCGGCGGGGAGTCGCGCGAGCACGCTGGCTACACCCCGCTTCATGACCTCGCCGTATTTGTCGAGCTCGCGGCGCCCCTGGGCGGTGAGCTCGACGAGCACGACGCGCCGATCGGCCGGATCTTCGAGGCGTCGGACGAGTCCGTCACGCGTGAGCGAATCGACAAGCTCGGTAAGCGCCGGCGCGGTCATCGCGCAACGCTGCGCGAGGTCACCGCTTCGCATCGCGCGCTCGCGAAGCTGCCACATCACACCGGCGCGGTTCGCCGATACGTGGCTGTGCTCGCGGTTCGCGGCGGTTGCCATCTTGATGACGCGCAGGGTGTTCAGGAGGAGCCCCGCGAGCTCGAGGTCCTCGCTTTTTGCTGGGGCATTGCGTTCGACGACCGTGGTCACTGGTTCGGACTCCAAATAGTTAGGTCCCCGAAAGGTAAGGGGTCCGCAGCAAGAGAGCAAGGGCCGCGAGTGTCTCATCCGTCACAGAAACGGCGAACGCGCGGTCTAGCCCGCTCCCGACTCCACGAAGGGCTGCTCGATATCCGCCGCGAAGAACTTGCGTCCCCCGCAGGTCGGGCAGCGCTCGGGTTCGCGCTCGCCGTGGGAGATCGTGCCGCACGCCTCGCAGCGGAAATGCTTCTGACCGCCCTTCGCACGAACGACCGCCGGCGCTTCGGCAAGAAGCTGACGGATCTGCCCCAGCTCGTTCGCGATGCGCAGTGGATCGATGCCCGACCCGGTCTGATCGGCCTCGACGAGCCGGTTCATGAGCGCGTCGAGGCGCACGAGCGCTTCTTTCATAGTTGCCGGTGAGGATAAACGGGTCCGGCACCCTCTTCACGACGGGTTAGGCCGCCCGGTTCACCTTGGCGCGTTCCGCGCTGGCTCGAGAGCTCAGCACATACGCGACCGTGCCGACGACGAGCACGACCAGATAAACGCCGACGCCCATCGCCGGGAGACCAAGCGCCCGATCGAGCGAGTAGGCGCCGGGATCGGCGATCCCATTGATCGCAGCGACGGCTCCGAGCGTGAACGGAAACTCGATCCCGCCCTTGCTGTTCCAGAACCCTTTGCCCCAGTGCGCGCGCTCGATCGCAACGCCCATCTGGATCGTCAAAGCTGCGGCAACGACCGGCAGAAGGAAGCCGAAGGCGAACGCGATGCCACCGGCGAGCTCGGAGAACGACGAGACCCATGCCCAGAAGACCGGCGCCCGCATTCCCATGCGCGTGACGCCCTGGGTCCAGCCCGCGAGGCCGGGGCCGCCCCACACTCCGAGGACCTTCTGCGCTCCGTGCGCCGCGATGACGAGACCGACCACGACACGAACGAGCGCAAGTGCGAGATCTGTGTTTATGACGGATGTGACGACCACGGAGATCCCTCCTATTCGTCGATGCCGCACAACGTGTTCCACGCCTCGACTATTCCCGCTGTCAATTCCGACACCCGCTCCTATCGTGCGAGCGTGCGCCTGGACCACGTCGTCATTGCAGTCAGCGATTTCGAACGCTCGAACGCTTTCTATCGCGACGTCCTCGGGGCGAGGGTCGTGGAGATCGACGGGCGAGTCGCCTATCGAGTTGGCGGGCAGCAGTTGAACGTTCACGGCCCGGGAGTAGAGCCGGCGATGGTCGCGCGGATTCCCGTGACCCCCGGGAACAGCGATCTCTGCTTCGAGTGGGACGGCTCGATCGCTCTGGCGGTCGCCCATCTCGAAGCGCACGGAGTTGTCGTGGAGGCGGGGCCGATCACTCGCGGTGGAGCGAAGGGGCCTGGCACGAGCGTGTACTTTCGCGACCCCGATGGGACTCTGCTCGAGCTCATCTCGTACGTGGACTAGTCGGACGCGCCTCTGCTGACCCGGCTCGCGAACTCTGGAAGCGCGCTGACGAGCAGAGCGAAGTCGTTGGGCGCAAGGTTCGGCGCGCGACAGAGCACCTTGTCGCGCTGGATCTCCCAGGTGAGCGGAAGATCGGGCGCAACGTCGACGAGCCATGTCATAAGTGCGAGATCGAGCAAGGCCGGCGCGAATGCGCGGTCCAAAGAGACGACCCGATAGCGCGAATTGAAGTCGCTCCATTCGAGGCGCACCGGCTCGCCGCCGGCACGACCCGATATCGGTGTCGACGCCGGCTCGATCACGAGGTGCGGACGTGAACCGTCGATGGTCGCAAGCGCGCAGCTGAAGCGGATCGGCTCGGACCGCACATCCTTCCCTGGGTCGCCATCGGAATCGACCCGCTGGCGGTAGAGAAAGTCGAAAGCGACCAGATCGAACCCCTTCATCGACCCGGTGACGAAGTTCTCGCACGTCTGCTCGATGCCTCTTGAGAAAAGCTCGAATGGATACCGAAAGGCAGTCGACCCGGGGTACGCCGGGTCGGATCTCGAGAACCGCAGACCGAGCCGGCCCGCGATCTCCTCGATCTCGTCGGCCCGTGAAAGCTCGCGGCGGAAAAGATTGAGATAGATGGGTGCGAAGATCGCGGCAATGGCGCCGCCGACAAGCGCGAACACGAAAAGGATGAGCGGCACGGGTCGCATTGTGTGGCCCCTTCGCGGGCCGATCTGCCGGCATGACGAAAACGTCATGAAGGATCGGGGTCCCGGTTCTAACGTCTCGCCCGACCGCAGATTGGCCGGAGAAGCGCTTCCAGCCGATAGAACAAGACAAGTCGAGTTAGGGACAACTCATCACCGAGGCAGGGCAGGGATAGGGCTTGTGGCCACCGGCTCCCGGGGTTCGAACCCGGGGCCGGTGGCTCTCTGTGGCCGCTTCGCGTCTCCAGAACTTCGTCCTGTGGAGATGGGGGAGGGTCGAACTCCCCGTCCAAGGCTTGCGCGCGGATCGCTTCTACGAGCGTAGTCGGCGAATTTTTGTCTCACGGAACGAGGCGCGCACCGACACGCTCCTCGTTCTCGCCAGGCCGGTTTACTTGAGCCCGCCTACCGACCGATCGGCGGGCCGCAGCCCCGCTTATATCGCCCTTCCCGGCCCGCGGAGCGGAGACCGGGAGGACGTCTCACTGACTAGGCAGCGAGAGCGTAAGAAGTGTTGGCAGTTGTCTGCCTGCCGTTCGGATTAACGAGGAGGAACGGCGTTCCTCGGCTCGCGGCGGTCCGTCTGCCTGCCCTGTCGAAACCA
>DATLPP010000254.1:0-6163 GCA_035535615.1 Candidatus Udaeobacter sp. | reverse complement strand
AAGGCCGAGACCGAGAAGAACGTCCACTACGTTCTCCACCCGACCTCGGCAGCGGGGCCTTCGTTCACGATCGGCGGACCCGGCACGGTCTGGTTCGTCACATCGAAGAGCAAGAACAAGGACGCCGCGTGGGCCTTCATCGCTCAGTGGAACAACAAGGACACCGTCGCGAAGCTGAACATCGAAGACCCGCACCCGGTCGCGCGCAGCGACTCGGCGGACGTCGCAGAGTTCAAGGCGCAGCCGTATCTCGTCGACTCGACGAAGGCGCTCGAGAAGGCGCGCTTCATCCCGACCGACGCGAACTACGGCAAGGTGATCGGCGCGATCCAGAAGGCGACCGGCAGCGTGGCGGCCGGCGAGATGAGCGCGGACGACGCCGCGAAGCGGTACACCGATGACCTGAAGCGGGCCATCGGCGCCGATAAGGTCATCACGCAGTAACGATGGGAACAGCGGTCGGAGCGGGGGCGATCCGCCCCCGCTCCACGGCCGCACCCTCCGCGCTCCGGCGCAACGGTGCGTATCTGGCGGGCCTGTCCCCGGCCGCGATCCTCCTCACTCTCTTCTTCGTCGGGCCTTCGATCTGGGCGCTCTACACGAGCTTCACCAACAAGGCTCTCGTCGGGCTCGACGCGGCCCGCCCGCGCTTTGTCGGCCTCGATAACTACCAGCGCCTCCTGAGCGACCCCGATTTCGCGACGGTCGTGCTCAACTCCGTCGTATTCGTCGTCGGGTCCGCGGTCATCGGCCAGTTCGTCCTGGGACTTCTTCTCGCGTTGCTGCTCGATCACTCCGAGCGCCGCCGCTATCGTTTCGCGACCGTCGCCTACGCGGCCGTACTCCTCGCCTGGGTGAATCCGACGGTCATCGCGGGATTCCTTTGGGTCGCGATGTACGACTTCTATTACGGCTCGCTGAACACCGGCCTCGCGCTCTTCGGTCTGGGCCCGGTCGACTGGCTCGGCCGTTTCCCGATGCTTGCCGTGATCATCGGCAACGTCTGGCGCGGCACCGCGTTCACGATGCTCATTTTCCTCGGTGCCTTGAAGACGATCCCGAGCGACATCTATGAGGCGGCCCGCGTCGACGGCGCGAACACCTGGCGCCGCTTCTGGGACCACACGCTGCCGAGCCTCCGCCCGATCGCAGCGCTCGCGCTCCTCTCGATCACGATGTCCACGTTCGGGACGTTCATCCTCATCCAGACCCTGACGAACGGCGGGCCCGGCAGCCAGACCGAGGTGATCGCGCTGTACGCGTTCCACGAGGCGTTCCGCTCATACGAGATCGGGTACGGGTCGACCATCGCGGTGGTCATGCTCCTTCTGAACGTCGCGTTCGCGATCGTGTACCTGCGATGGTCGAGGGCGCGCGCGTGAGTATCGGATCGGAGGCGCGCGTCCAGACCATCGTGCCCCCGCGGGTGCGCCCGCTGGGAGCGGGGTCGCGTCTCGAGTGGGTGCTCATGCACATCGCGTTCGTGGTCATCACGGTGTTCTTCCTCGCTCCGTTCGTCTGGCTCTTCACCGCGGCGTTCGACGCGCAGGCCAAGGCGTACATCCGCTTTCCGAGCCAGCCCACCCTCGACAACTTCGTCCAGATCTTCGATAAGTACGCCTTCGCGACGGCGCTCGGCAACAGCGTGTTCGTCGCGGTGTCGACGATGATCCTGACGGTCGCGGTCGTCGCGCTGGCGGGGTACTCCCTGTCGCGCATCGAGCTGCGCCAAAAGGCGTGGATCACGTACGCGATCCTTCTTCTCCAGACGATGCCGCTCTCGGCGACGATGGTTCCGATCTACGGCCTCGCTCGCGAGCTCGGACTTCGGAACTCGTACCTCGGCCTGATCCTCGTGCACTCGGCCATCGAGCTCCCGTTCCTCGTCTGGCTCATGAAGGGCTTCTTCGATTCGGTCCCGCGGCAGCTGGAGGAGGCCGCGTGGCTGGACGGCCGCGGGAAGCTGCGCGCTCTCTTCGAGATCGTGCTGCCGGTGGCGCGTCCGGGCATCGCCGTTGCGGCCGGCCTGTCGTTTCTTTCGGCGTGGGCCGAGGTGCTCATGGTCCTCATCCTCGTCGACCAGCAGAACATGAAGACGATTCCGCTCGCGTTTTACGAGACCTTCCGCACGGCCGGCGGATACAACGAGGTCCAGTACGGTCTCATCGCCGCCATGGGGGTGCTCTACGTCCTCCCGGTCATGGCCGTCTTCTTCGCCACGCGGCGTCTTATGGTGCGCGGTCTCATGAACAGCACGAGGGGACTTTAGCCATGGGGAAGGTCGAGTACGACGACGTCTGGAAGCAATTCCCGACGAGAGATGCACCGGCGGTGCGGGGCCTGACGCTCGACATCGCCGACGGCGAGTTCCTCGTGCTTCTCGGCCCGAGCGGCTGCGGCAAGACGACCGCGCTGCGAATGCTCGCGGGTCTCGAGCAGCTCGACAAAGGCGACATCCGCATCGACGGAAAGAGCGTCGTCGCGCTCGAGCCCAAGGACCGTGACGTGGCGCTCGTGTTCCAGAGCTACGCGCTCTACCCGCACATGACGGTACGCGACAACATCCAGTACCCACTCAAGGTGCGTCGGCAGACCGCGGCGGAGCGATCGAGCAAAGTCGAGCGCGCGGCGAAGCTGCTGCGGATCGAGCACCTGCTCCCGCGCAAGCCGGCGCAGCTCTCGGGCGGAGAGCAGCAGCGCGTTGCGCTCGCGCGAGCGATCGTACGTGAGCCGCGCGTCTTTCTGATGGACGAGCCGCTCTCCAACCTCGACGCGAAGCTCCGCACGCACACCCGCACCGAGCTGAAGGCGCTGCAGCAGCAGCTGGGCGTCACCACGATCTTCGTCACTCACGACCAGGCCGAGGCGATGACGATGGCCGACCGCATCGCCGTTCTGGATGCGGGAGAGCTGCAGCAGCTCGGCACCCCGGACACCGTCTACCAGCGCCCCGCGAACCTGTTCGTCGCGCAGTTCATCGGCAGCCCGCCGATGAACATCCTCGACGCCACACGTGACGGGGACGCGCTCGTCACCGCGGGTGGATGGCGGATCGCAGCGCCGCGCCGTCTCGACGGCGGGGCGGCAACGCTCAAGCTCGGCCTGCGGCCGGAAGCGATCGATCTCGCGCTCGCGAACGGAGGTGGCGCGCAAGCCGCGGAGGTCCTCGTATCCGAGCCGCTGGGTAGCGAGGTGATCGTGAACGTGAAGCTCGGCGACGCGCTCCTGAAGGTGCGCACCGCGCCGGAGGTGCGCCCCGATCCCGGCACGCGGGTCTATCTGCGCGCCGCGCCCGAGGGCGTGCGCGTCTTCGACGCAGCGAGCGGCGCCGCCCTGAATTGACGGCGGCCGAGCTCTCGCGTCCGTCACTGACCCTGACCGGCCGCTTCGAGAAGGATCACGAGCGCCGCTACGCGCACGTACCTTTCGCGGTCCCGTCCGGGCTCCGCCAGATCCACATCCGCTACGCGTACAGCGATCAGATCGACTCCGACCCGCTGGTCGGTGGCGGCAACACGTTGGACATCGGGCTCTTCGACGAGCGCGGGATCGCCGAAGGCAGCCCCGGATTTCGCGGGTGGAGCGGCAGCAACAAGATGGAATTCACGGTCGACGAGGTCTGGGCGACGCCGCCGTACCGCAGCGGGAAGATCGGAGCGGGAACGTGGCATGTCCTGCTCGGTCCGTACAAGGTCGGTCCCCGCGGCTGCGATTGGAAGGTCGAGATCTGGTTCGACCCCGGTCTTCCTACGCCGAGGCTGTTCCACGCGGGCGTCGGCCACAATCCTTCGTTACCTGCGAAGCGCGCCGGCTGGTTACGCGGCGATCTCCACTGCCACACGCTTTTCTCCGATGGCGACTCGTGGCCGCCCGAGATGCTCGAGGCCGCGAGTGCCGCCGGTCTCGATTTCCTCGGGGTCACCGACCACAACAACGTCGCGCACCACGCCGCATACGGTCCCGGTGGCCGTGGCGGGGAACCGCTCGTCATCCCAGGCGTCGAGGTGACCACCTACGGCGGACATTGGAACGCGTGGGGGACCGACCGCTGGTGGGAGTTCCGCGATCCCGAATCGAGCGCCGTGGAGCGGACGATGCGCGCCGCGATGGCGAGCGGTGCGGTCGTGAGCATCTGCCATCCGAAACCGTTCGGCCCGCCGTGGGAGTACTCGAACGAGGGAGGCTTTGATGCGATCGAGGTCTGGAACGGGCCGTGGGCGCAGCTCAACTCGGCGTCGCTGGCGCACTGGGACGGTCTTCTTCGCCGAGGCGTTCGTTGCGCCGCCGTCGGCGGCAGCGACACGCACTATCTCCGCCGTCGCGACGTCGCCGCGCGGCACCAGGACTCGATCGGGACCCCGACGACGTGGGTCGAGGCCGAGGCCACCGTCGGATCAATCCTCGCGGCGCTCCGAGACGGCCGGTCGTTCGTGTCCGAGTCGCCACGTGGGCCGCAGATCTATCTCGACGCGGACCCCGCGCGGATCGGCCGTATCTCGATCGAAGTGCGCGACGCGGAGAACGCGCGGGTCGAGGTCATCACGGCGGCAGGGAGGATCGCATCGCGGCCCGCCGCAGATGATTCGCTGGTGTTCGATGTCCCAGGCGATGCGCGTTTCGTGCGGGCGCAGCTGGTCGCGGAGAACGGAGACCTTCGCGCGTTGACCAATCCGTTGTGGATGGAGCGGCCCTGAGAATGAGTGCCGGCCCCAACCGCGATTCGTTCTTTCACGTCGGCGATCGGATCGTCGAGCTGAAGGTCCACAGGTGTCTGTGGAGCGGCAGGTACAGCGAGAACTCGCCGCTGGCCATCGCCGAGTGCGCGAGCGAGCGGGTGATGCGCACCGAGATCGACGTGCGGGCTCTGCGGGACGGGGAGTTCGTCGTCCTCCACGACGACCGCTTCGATCGTGTCACCGACGCGACCGGCCTCGTACGGGATGCGACCGCCGTCGAGGCGACGCGGCCGCGCTTCAAAGACGGATCGCACCCGCTGCTCTTCTCGGAGGCGATCCAGCTCATCGCCGCGAACGAGTACCCGCGGAGCATCGAGCTCGACCTCAAAGATCTCGCTCCCTACACGCGGCCGCAGGCCGAGGCGCTCGCCCGGGCGGCCCAGCCCGTGAAGGAGCGCGCCCACTTCTCGACACCCGCGGACTGGAACCTTCGGCGACTCCTCGCCGTCGACCCGACCCTCCGCGTGAGCCTCAACCCGCACTGCTACATCGACACCGAGCTCGACGACGACACTCGTCTGCCCATCGGAGCCTACGGCTATCGCGACGCGCACCCGCTCGCGCGCCAACGCGTCTCGACCACGGGCGAGTATCTGCGCGACCGCTTCGGCGGGATCATGCGGCTCGTTCCCGGAATCGTCGAGGCACATCTGCGCATCGGGATGCTCGAGCGCATCCTCGATGACGGCGTCGCCGACGTCGCCGAGATCTTCCACTCGCTCGGTCTGAAGCTCGACGTGTGGACGCTGGACGCCGGCACCCCGCGTTGGCGGGAGCGGTTCGCGCGGATCGTCGCCGCGGACGCCGACATCGTTACGACGAACACCGCGCTCGCGCTCGCGTCGGCCGCGCGCGAGCTCACGTAGCTAGTGCGTGCGGAGCCACTCCGCCAGGCGGTCCCGGCAAAAACGCTCGCGCTCGGGTAGCTCGTTCGAGCGGTACCACACGATCCCCGCGAGCAGCAGGTAGACCTCGTAGATCTCCGCTCGTCGCCGGGTCATGTCGTCTTCCACGCGCGCGTACGTGTCGCGGAAGGGCGCGATCATCGCCGGACACGCGGGCAGCGTCCAGCTCTCGATACGCACGAGGTCGAGGAGCGGATCGCGACCTCGGGCGCGCTCGAAATCGAGGAACGCGACGAAGTGCCAACCGTCGGATCGCCGCTGCAGCAGGAGGTTCGCGAGGTTCAGGTCGTCGTGTGTGAGGCGGCGCTCGACGCCGTCAAGCGACGCACGCCTTTCTTCGTAATGCTCGATCACGGTCGCGTGCGAGTCCTGATCGAGCGCGTCCAGGAAGCGGCACTCCGCGGCGCGAGTGCGGAGCCGGTCGTCGAGCTCGGTCGACCACGGCATCGGGGTGTCGATGTACTCGACGCGATGCATGGTGCGAAGCCCGGTGCCGAGCTCCTCGCCGACGCGGTGCTGGTC
>DATLPP010000253.1:0-1632 GCA_035535615.1 Candidatus Udaeobacter sp. | reverse complement strand
GTCAGCAGCTTCGCGATCTCAGGGACCGCGGCTTTCACCTTCACCGCGGCGGCGTGCATGAAGGCCGCGCGCTTGGTGCCCGAAAGAGAAGCCCACGCGGGGAGCGCCTTCGCCGCGGCCTCGACCGCGGCGTTGACCTCCGACGCGGAGCCCTTGGGGATCGTGTCCACGACCTCGCCGTTCGCGGGATTTCTGACCTCGATCGTCTTTCCCGTTTGCGCGGCGACGGTCTGGCCGTCGATGAGCATCGTTGCCATGAAGAAGTCCTCCCGTTCGGTGGGCGGAACGCCCACGACGCGCATGCATGCGCGTCATTCGCCAGTCGGTCTAAAGTCTATGAACTTTCCGCGCGGGGGGTTTGATGGCCGTTCGTTTTGAGAAGCAAGACTCCATTGGGCACGTCGTGCTTGATCGGCCGCCTGCTAATTCCTACGACAAGTCGTTCATGGACGAGCTCGACGCCGCCATCGAGGCGGCGCGCCGCGACGATGCGGTGAAGGCGATCCTTCTGCGCAGCGCCAACGAAAAGTTCTTCTCCGCCGGGGCCGACGTCTCCGTCTTCGCGAAGAGCGGTCTCGACGAGCAGAACGCGTTCGTCGTCTGCGCGAACGAGGCGATGGGAAAGTTCGAGAGCACGGCGAAGGTCGTCGTCGCCGCGATCAACGGGCACTGCCTTGGCGGAGGCCTCGAGATGGCGCTCTGCTGCGACTTCCGCGTCGCGGCCGAGGGCTCGTACCGCATCGGTCTTCCGGAAGTGACGCTCGGCCTTCTTCCCGGGACCGGAGGCACGCAGCGGCTGCCGCGCCTCATCGGGCGGCAGAAGGCACTCGATCTCATGCTGACGGGTCGAACACTCGTGCCGCCGGAGGCGCTGGCCGCGGGGATCGTCGACGCAGTCGTGCCGGCCGGCGAGCTCCTCGATAAGGCGCTCGCACTACTCAAGCCGTACGCCACCGGTCCCACATTCGCGATCGGACGGATCAAGAAGGCCGCGGTCCAGGGATTCGGGATGTCTCTTGCCGAAGGGCTCAAGCTCGAGCGCCAGCTCCTCATCGAGCTCTTCAAGAGCGATGACGCGAAGGAAGGCGTGACCGCGTTCGTCGAGAAGCGGAAGCCGACCTACAAGGGCAAATAGCCAGGCGTCACGTGGGACGGATCGCGATGACGACGCCATCCTCAGCCCGCGCGCCATCGGGCAGGATCCGCCAGCAGCCTGGAGTCCCGACCGGTTTCATTCCGATCCGGTACCCGACCTCGCCCCACGGCGAGGTCGCTCCATACCCACCCGCCGCCCAGCGGACCGACGTTCCCGCCGAGGGTGGATCGAGCCGGTACGCGATGACTGCGAGCGACGTCGCGGGACCGCCGCCTCGCCAGACGGCCTGAGCGACCTCGTCGCCGGCGAGAGATGTGGACCCAATCAGACCGAACTGACCGGTCGTGGTCGCGACCGCCTGGGCGTCACGTCGAGTGGTCGGCACGCAGATGCCATTCTGGTATCCACCGAGGTCATCTCGGCTGGGCGCGCACGAGATCGCGATGACCGCGGCGATGAGCGCGAGTCGCACGCCCTCTCTACATGCACGGCCCGAACCGGGTTCCCGCTAGCCTCCGGTTCATGCCCGCGAAGCT
>DATLPP010000252.1:0-1565 GCA_035535615.1 Candidatus Udaeobacter sp. | reverse complement strand
ACTGCGTCGGCGAGTGGCGCCGCGAGGGCGTGCTCGCTGTCGGCGCGCGCGTCGTATCCGCAGATCGAGATGCCGCGCACGTCCGCGACGGCGAACACCTGGCGCAGGACGAAAGCGAAGTCCTTCATCGGCGGACCGCCGACGGCCGCGAACGCGACCGCGGGAAACTCACGCGGATCGATGACGTCGACGTCCACGTGCACCCACAGCGAGCGTCGACGCGTCCAAGCGACAAGACCCGGCGCGTCCGGATGCTCCCGGTCGAACGCGATCCGTAGAACACGCGATCGGTCGAGGTTCGTGATCTCCCCGCTGTCGAGCGACCTCGCACCGACGAGCGCGACGCGATCGTCGGAGATCTTGTGCGACCCAGGGAAAAGGAGCGGAGCCACAGAGCGACCGCAGAGATGGGCGAGGACCATCCCCGAGATGTAATGCGACGGCGTCGTCGCCATCGTGTTGAAGTCCCCGTGCGCGTCGAAGTACACAAGGGAGAGCTCTGGCTCTGCGGTGAGCGCGCCCGACAGAGCGCCCGCGATCACCGTGCACTCGCCGCCGAGGACCGCGGCGGTCGCGCCATCGCGGAGGGAGGCCAGCACGCCGTCGGCAAGACCGCGGCAGGCCTCGCGCGCCGCGCTCAGCCAGCGTTCGCGCGGGTTGAATGGGATGCGCACGCGTTTCTCCGCCCCGAGTCGATCCGCGAGCAGAGGACCGAGGACCGCCGGCGCCTCCTGCAGGCCCATGAAACGCTGCTCCGTGACCACGCCGGCCTCGAAGAGATGGAGCGGGCGAGCCGCCATTTCTGGGCGCATGCTAGTCCGGCGACCCGCCCGCGTGCCTCGGCTACTGCTTGATGAGACCGGTCTGATTGAGCGCCAGGCAGATGATCGCGATCGCGGCTAGCGGATAACGAGACCAACGTCCCGAAACGAGCATAAGAATCCCGCAGATGAGCGCGATGAGCGCGAGGATGAAGGTGATCGTGAGCGCCGGCATGTGCACCTCCCGTGCGCACGGTCGGCTGTCATCCTGACCGCCGCCGCGGTCAGTCTATGGTCGCGAGCAAACGGTCGATTGCGGCGAGTCCCGAATGCAGCACGCGCGACGGCATTCCGAATCCGATCCGCAGATGGCGCTCCGCGCGGAATTGGATTCCCGGCACGATCATCGTGCTGTACTCGCGGATGAGGCGGTCGACGAGCTGCATCGAGTCGATCGGATACTGGTAGCTGAAGAAACAGATCGCGCCCGCGGCCGGAGGTGTCCAATGGAGCACCCGCGAGTGGCCCGCGGCCCAGTCCTCGAGCAGCGGCCACCGTTCGTTGATGAGGAACCGCGCGCGCTCGAGGAGCTGCTTGCGCCGCTCGAGCGCGATCTCGGCGAGGCCCTCCGACAGCGTGGCCGGTGCGATCGTCGTGTAGTCCTTTATCTCGAGGGCGGCCTCGATGCGCTCGCGCGGCCCGACCATCCATCCGATCCGCAAGCCCGGAAGGCCGTAGACCTTCGAGAGCCCGCCCGTCACGAGGATCCGTTTGCCGCGGCCGCTGAACGACGGGCTCTCCTCC
>DATLPP010000251.1:0-2203 GCA_035535615.1 Candidatus Udaeobacter sp. | reverse complement strand
GGCATGTCTCGGTCGTCGAGCAGCGCGCGTTCCCGTTCGAGGACGCCGATCGCCGCGGCGCGGAGCTCGTGCACGTCGGTCGCGTAGAGGCTCCGGGCGATCGCGTGGAGGTCGGCACGTGTGAGATCGGGATAGGCCTCGCAGAACTCGCGTACCGTCGCGCGGATCGAATCCTGACTCGTCCCCCAGAAACGCAGATCGCTCTTGAGGTACGCCTTCTCGCCGATGGCCCGCGCGGCCGAGCCGGCGCGTCGAAGCCGGCGCGTGAAGAACGTGACCGCGCGCGGTCCGAGATCTACGCGCGAAGCCACGTGCGTATCGCGCGGTCGTCGACGCCCGCCGCATCGAGCTCTCGCTCCCCCATCGTAAGGACCGGAATGCGCAGCGCGAAGCGATCGAAGAGCGCGGGGTCCTTCGTGATGTCGACTCGGTCCACGTCAAGCGGCACGTCGAGCGCGACACGGCGCAGCGCGCGATATGCCTCCGCGCAGAGTCCGCAGTCGGGCTTTTCCAGAAGACGCACCTTGAGCGGCGCATCGCGATGGGTCCGACGACGCACCAGCTCGAGCGCGCGCCGCAGGTCTCCGCGCATCACCAGTTCGGCGGCAGCCCCGGGACGTTCGGCGGAAGCGCTTTCCCCCGCGGATAGATGACATAGACGATCCCGCCTGACCCGCCGAGCCACACGCGCTCGAAGTCCGCGCGCCGGTAGATCTTGCGCACGTCATCGCTCGTTTTTGCCGCGGGATCGTTCGTGATCACGTCGCCGTTCGTGTCGAAGCCGCGAATGACGAGGAGATGCCCGTTCGTCTTTCCGAACAGGAAACCCGGCAGATCGCCGTTGATCGAGGCGATGAGCGGGATGCTCGTCGCGACGAAACGCTGCGCCTCGCTCAGCGACCGGAGGCGCGTGACGAACCCTTCCAGACCGAAGTGCGTCGCGTAAGCGACGTTCGCGGGCCAGTTTCCGGCGCCTTTGTAGTTCCAGTCGTAGGTGTACCGCGCCGCGAAGTCGACCTGGGGATCGCCATAGGCGGGTCCTGGAAACTTCTCGAGCTCGTCATCTGACGGGCTCGCGCCAAGAGCGCCGAGGACCATCGCCGTCGAGGTCGGGCTGCACCACGCTTCACCGCCGCCGTCGTACTCGGGGAACTCGCCCTTGTGCTCCTCCTGCGAAAAGGCCGGCACCTGAAGGTCGATCGCCCTGCCGTCAAATGGGCTCGGTATCTCGTACTTGAACGGCGCCGAGACCATTGCCGCGAGCATCTGAACGGACGGCGTCGCCGTGCTGTCCGAGCGTTGGTAGAGCGTGACGCGAAGGCGGTAGGAATCGAGCGGCGCCGCACCGCCCGCGCGTTTGAAGGTGTCGATGTTCACGTCGCCGTCCGGGCTGCCCTGGCCCGGCGTCGAGGTGCGGTGAATGTCGGTGTCGCCCGACGCCCAGGTCATCATCGCGTAGAACTTGGTCTCGCGACCGGAGCCGCGGGCCTGCATCTCCAGCTTGATCCACGTGCTCGCCGGCGTCTCCGCGTTCCACGACGCCACGAGCTCGTCGAACGCGAACGCGACCGGGACCCAGTCGCTCGTCCACGACCCGCTCTGGTAGCCAATGCCGGTTTGCCCGTACGGATCGTCGTACGAACCGCTGACGAGGCCGCTCGCGGCAAGCGTGAGCGGGCCCGTCCCGGTCACTCCGTTCGAGGAGCCGCGCGCGAGGTCCGCGCGCGCAAAGCTCACGGCCGGTGCGTCCGCCGGCTGCGGCACGAGCGTCGGCGTGGGCGCGGGGGTGCTCGTGCTCACGACTTCGCTCGACGCCGGCGTGTTCGTCGAATCAGGCGGCGGCGTGGCGATGCACGCGGCGGCGAGCACCGCGCTCGCTGACGCAGCGGCCAGATATCGTCGCGCTCCTTTCATTCGAGCGCGGCGGTCACCAGTTGGCGGGCAGGTCCGGTACGTTCGCGGGGAGCGCGTGTCCGGCTGGATAGATCACGTACACGATCCCGGCTGAGCCACCGAGCCAGACGTTCTCGAAGTCCGCGCGGCCGTAGACCTTGGTGACATCCGCATCGGTCGGCACCGCGGGGTCGTTCGCGATCACATCGCCGGTCGGGGTGAACCCGCGGATAACCAAGAGATGTCCGCTCGTCTTCTTGAAGAAGAAGCCGGGCAGATTGCCCTGGATCGATGCGACGAGCGGGATGCC
>DATLPP010000250.1:0-2727 GCA_035535615.1 Candidatus Udaeobacter sp. | reverse complement strand
CGTCTTCGCGAGATCGTCGATGAACACGACGCGTCCGAACGCGCCGACCGCGGTCACGGTGTCCGCATCACACGCGGCTGCGACGAGCGAGCGCAGGGTCGAGTCGACGAGCTCCCAACGCTGGAGCAGACGGTCGAAGCGTCCGATCCCCCCGCCGTCGGAGACGACCCAGACGGCATCGTCGGTCGCGCATCCTGCCGTGAGCGGTTGCTTGAAGACGAGCGGACCCGTGTCGGGGACGGGTGTGGCCGTGGGGACTGGCGTCGCCGAGGGCTCGACCGAGGGCGTCGGACGCGTGACAACGCCAGCGGCCGCGCCGGCACCGATCGCGATCACGACCATGACGGCGGCCACGATGAGGGAGGTGCTCGGGCGAAGGGCTCCGGTGGGAATCAGTTCATGGCCTCAAGCCTCTTTATGCGCTCCTCGATGGGCGGATGGGTGTCGAAGAGGTGGTCAAAGAACGCCGGGGCGTCCTTTAATGGATTGGCGATGTAGAGGGATGCGGTCGCTTTGTTCGCCACCTCGAGCGGCTCCTTGTCTGCTGCGATCTTTCGGAGCGCGGACGCGAGGCCCGGCGGGTATCGGGTGAGAAGCGCGCCCGAGGCGTCGGCGAGGTACTCGCGCTGCCGCGACACCGCGAACTGGATGAGCACGGCGATGACCGGCGTGAGAACCGCGAGGGCTATCGCGATGACGGCGACGATCGCGCCGGCGCCGCCGCGGTCGCGATCGCGGCGCCCGCCCTGCGTCCAGAAGAACGAGCGCCACATCCAATCGGCGAGGAGCGCGACGGTGCCCACGAGAACGGTCACGAGGACCATGACACGGATATCGCGATTGCCGACGTGCGAGAGCTCGTGCGCGATCACCCCCTCGAGCTCGGTGCGATCGAGCTTGTCGAGCAGGCCGCGCGTCACGGCGATCGAGGCGTGCTGCGGATCGCGTCCGGTCGCGAATGCGTTCGGTGCCGAATCCTCGATCACGAAGATCTTGGGGGTCGGAATTCCGAGACCCAGCGCGAGCGACTCGACGACGTCGCGCAGCTTGCGCTCCTCGTCCGGGCCCAGCTCGCGGGCCTGACTCTGCGCGAGGATCAGCTTGTCGCCGGCGAAGTACGACACGAGCGCGCTGCCGCCCGAGATCGCGAACGCGAACGGAAGTGCCGCGACTCCGCCGCCCGGCGCGAAGTACTCGCCGACGAAATATGCGAGCACGGCGACCAGAGCCGTGAACGCGGCGATCAAGAGGACGGTGCGCCACCGGTTCGCCGAGGCCGCTTCGTAGATCGAAAGCCGCGCGGGTGAAGGATCTGCCGTCACGAAACAAAGGCTAGAGCCTGGCTAGAACTTCACCTGCGGCACGGCGCGTTCGGTCGCGTCGGTGAGCTCGAAGTACTGCTCCGGCTTGAAGCCGAACATCCCGGCGAAGACGTTCGTCGGGAACGTCTGGAGCGAGGTGTTGTAGTCGCGCACGTTTCCGTTGTAGAAGCGGCGCGCGAAGGAGATCTTGTCCTCGGTCGCTGTGAGATTTTCGGAGAGGTCCTTGAACTCCTGGACCGCCTGCAGCTGCGGATAGTTCTCTGCGACAGCGAAGACCGAGCGCAGGGCACCGGTCAGCATGTTCTCCGCCTGCGCGCGCTGCTCGGGCGTCGCGGAGGCGCCGGCCGCGACGGCCGCGGCGCGCGCTTCGGTGACCTTCTGGAAGACCGACGACTCGTGCGTCGCGTACCCCTTCACCGTCTCGACGAGGTTCGGGATGAGGTCGTGGCGCCGCTTGAGCTGAACGTCGATGTCCGCCCAGGCCTCTTTCACGCGCTGACGCAGCGTGACGAGGCGGTTGTACGTCGCGATAAAGAAGAGCGCGATCGCCCCGATGATGACAAGGACGACGATGATCTCCACGAACCCCTCCCCTGACGATGCGAGGCTACCAGAAGGCCACGCGATGCCGTCCGGCTAGCCGAGAAGCGCTTTCACCGCGCGGACGATGTGCACCGTGCTTATGCCCGCATCGTCCAGCATCTCGGCCGGTTTGCCCGAACCGGGCATCTTGCGGACCGCGAGGTGCCGGTAGTGCAGGTCGCGAAAGCCCTTGTCGGCCAGCGCGGCGAGAACGGCGTCGCCGATCCCGCCCTCGACCCAGTGATCCTCGACCACGACGATGCGGCCGCCGGTGGCTCGCGCCGCGTCGGCGAGGGTGTCCGCGTCGATGGGCTTCACCGTGTAGAGATCGATGACGCGCACCGGGATGTCCTCGTGCGCGAGGACGTCCACGGCCTTCAGCGCTTCGTGCAGCGTGATGCCAGCGGCGATGATCGTCGCCCGATCCTTGTTGGACCCTCCGCGCACGACCTTGCAACCACCGATGGGGAAGCTCTCGCCCTTCTCGTACACGATCGCGGTCTTTTCCCGCGTCGTTCTCATATATGTGATTCCATCACGGTCGGCCATCTGCGCGACCAGCTTCGCGGTCTGGTTTCCGTCGGACGGGTACAGCACGGTGCTGCCGTAGACCGCGCGCATCATCGCGAGGTCCTCGAGGCCCATCTGCGACGGACCGTCCTCGCCGATCGAGACGCCCGCGTGAGAACCGACGAGACGGATCTGTGCGCGCGAGATCGCAGCCATGCGTATGAAGTCGTACGCCCGCGTGAAGAATGCCGCGAATGTCGACGCGAATGGAACGAGGCCCACGACCTGCATCCCGACCGCGGCGGCGACCATC
>DATLPP010000249.1:0-29236 GCA_035535615.1 Candidatus Udaeobacter sp. | reverse complement strand
CGCGGAGTGAAGGGTCGTTTGCTCGCCGGCGTTCTCTGGTGCGGCCTCGCGCTTGCCGCGTGCGGCGGTCCCAGCTCGGCCGGCGGCGGCAACGAGACCGCGGCGGACGCGCTGAACCGCGGCCTTGCGGCCCATGCGGCTGGGAAGCTCGACGACGCCGTCGCCGCGTACTTCACGACGCTCTCGAAAGACCCGAAAAACCAGTACGCGTACTACAACCTGGGTGAGATCGCGCAGCGCCAGAATCGCCTCGTCACCGCGGACGGTTTCTACCGGCTGGCCCTCGACCTGGACCCCAAGATGGAGAGCGCGCTCTTCAACCTCGCGATCGTGCGCACGAACCTCGGTATTACCGGCGACGCCGTGTCCCTTTACAAGCAGGTGATCGCGGTGAACGCGAACAACGCCGCCGCGCATTTCAACCTGGGACTTCTCTACCGGCAGCTCGGGCAGACCGCGGAGGCGCAGACCGAGTTCGCGGCCGCACAGAAGCTCGATGCGAAGCTCGTTGCGCCGAGCCCCAGCGCGAGCCCGAACCGACAGGCGAGCCCCACACCGACGAGGTGATCACGTCGCGTCCCAGCTAGACCTCCCGCGCCTCCGCCGGACCGCCCTCGTCCTCATCGTCGCGCTGCCGATGGTGTTCAACGCGATCGCGCTCCTGCCCGAGGTCGCATACGCGCTGCCGAACGTGAACGACGACGCCGAGCATTTGCTTTTCATCCAGCAAGCATCCGACGCGTGGGCGAGTGGCCAGGATCCGCTTGACTTCTGGGTGCCGCAGCTCGAGCTTGGCTTTCCGCAGTTCCTCTACTACCAGAACCTTCCGCATCTGCTCGTCGCCGCGCTCGGCAAAGTGACGTTCGGTCTCGTCCCGCTCCGGACGCTCTTCGATCTCGTGCGGTACCTGCTCCTGGTCGGTTTCCCGCTGACCGTGTTCTGGTCGATGCGCCGGCTCGGTTTCTCCGCTGTCGCGGCCGCGATCGGCGCGGCCGCGGGGTGCCTTATATCAGGCAGCCACCGCTACGGCTTCGAGTACGACAGCTACGTCTGGCGTGGCCTCGGCGTGTACACGCAGATCTTCGGCATGCACCTCTCATTCATCGCGCTCGCGGCGCTCCATCGCGTTGCCACCCGCGGCAGCGGGATCATCACAGCCGGCCTGGTCTGCGCGGCGCTCGCGCTCTCGCACCTCATCTATGCGTACATGACCGCGATCACCGCCGTCGTGCTCCTCCTCTTCGGGCTGACGCGCGCGAACGCGGCCGGCCGTGTCCTGCGCTTCGGCGCGGTCGGTGCTCTTGCCGGTGTCATCGGCGCGTACATGTGGGTCCCGTTCTTCGCACAGGCCGGTTACCTGAACGCGAGCCCGTACCTCGAGCGCGCGAAGTACGACTCCTTCGGGGCGCCGACGATCCTCGGTTGGCTCGTGACCGGCGATCTTCTCGATCACGGTCGCCTACCTGTCCTCACCGCGCTCCTAGCCTGTGGGATCGTCGCCACGATCGTCACGCGAACGCGACTCCTCGTCCTCACGCTCGGCCTGTTCGCGCTCTGGCTCGTCCTATATTTCGGCCGACCGACGCTCGGGCCGATCGCCGACCTCCTCCCGTTGCACGACGGTCTGCTGCTGCACCGCTTCATCGGCGGGGTGGATCTCTTCGCGATCCTGCTCATCGGCGCAGGCGGCGCGTACCTATGGGAGCTCGCCCGCGCCGAGGTGACGCCAAGGCGGCTCGCCGCCGTCGCGACCGCGACCGCGATCCTGTTCCTGCCCGTGCTCGCCGAGCGCTGGTCGTACTACGCCGACAACGCCACCTGGATGCGCGTCACGCAGGCCGCGCTAGACGCCGACACGGATGCGAAGACGGTGCTCGCCGCGCTCGCGGCGCAGCCGCCGGGTCGCGTGTACGCGGGGCTGCGAAACAACTGGGGCGAGGCGCTCGACTTCGGGATCCCCTTCCGCTCGGTCCATCTCTACAACCTGCTCGCGTTCGAGCGCTTCGATGCGGTCGCGCCTCCCTACCGCGGCGCCTCGCTCAACTCGGACCTCCTCTTCGACTTCAACGATCGCGATGCGGCCGAGTACCGCCTTTTCGACGTCGCGTACGTCATCGCGCCGCCGTCCGCGACACTTGCCCCCGGCGTGGTGCCGATCGTCTCCACGCCGAAGTACGTCCTCTATCGCGCGCCGGGCGGCGGGTATGCGGAATACGCCGCGATCGCCCCCAGCGAGACCGCGTCGAGCCAGCTCGACCTGTTCGAGCGCGCCCGGGCCTGGCTCCGTGGAAGTGGCGCGACCAGCTGGCAGTTCGCGCGGTATGTCTACCGACAGGCCGCTTCGTTCGGCGTTGCCGTTCCGATCGCCGACTGCCCGCGCCCGGGCATCTCGTACGCGCGCGCACAGTCGAGCCGCTTCGACGTGCTCGCGAGCTGCACCGAGGACTCGGCGATGGTGCTCAAGGTGACCTACCACCCGAACTGGCATGTCACGGTCGACGGCCATGAGGTGCCGACATTCATGGTCTCTCCGAGCTACGTCGGGTTCGCCCTTCCGGCCGGCCAGCACTTCATCACCGCCGAATACCGATCGGCCCCACTCAAGGATCCGCTGTTCTTTCTCGGCGCGGCGGTCGCGCTCGGCGCGATCGGATCCCGCTTCCGTTTCCGCTTGCGAGACCCGCGCACGTGGCGCGTAGGGGTCCCGCGTTTCCGTGAGCCGATCCTTCGTCTTCGGCGCTTCCGCGATCTCGTCATGGCCAACGAGCCCCTCGCCGGGCCAGGCCTCGCGGTCGCCATCGCGGCCGTCGCCTTCCTCGTGCTCGCGCCGTTCACCCCGCGCATCGCGTTCAATGACGGGCTCGGATTCGACGGCCGCGTGTACTCGTGGCTGACGCAGGCGTTGCGCGGGGATCCCAGCGTGACGGTCGTACCGCCGTGGTCGTTCCGCCTCGCTCCGAGCGCGATCGTCGCCGCGACCGGTCTCGAGGTGAAGCTCGGATTCCTTCTGCTCGACCTTGGGTCCGCGCTTGGAAGCGCGTGGCTCCTCTATCGGCTGCTGCGGCATTACGCGATAGCGCCCGCTCTCGCGCTCCTCGCGGTGGGGTGGTGGGCCGTCCTCCCGCTCGGCTTGCGATGGGCGCTGTACTACCCGGTGCTTCCCGACACGCTCGGCTTCCTCCTCCTCCTCGCGCTCATGGTGTCCGCGTTCGAGGGCCGCTTCCTCATATTCGGCGGTGTGCTGATCGTCGCGGCGCTCACTCGCGAGAACCTCATCGCCCTCGGTCCCTTCCTCTGGCTGGTGCACGTTCGACGCGATCCCGTCGGCGTGACCCTCCGGAGCCTCGCCGTTGGCGCGCCGGCCGTGCTCGTCTACCTCGCGGTGCGCCTGTTCCCGGTCGTGCCGCCGCCGCCGGACTTCACGAACTGGGCCGAGCGCTACCAGATCGACGTCAACTTGCGCTTTGTCTTCGAGAACATCGACGCCCACGCGTGGCGGTACGTGCTCGCCGCGCCTCTGACACTAGGGATGTTCTTCGCGCTCCCATTCGCGTGGCCGCGGCGCCTCTTCGATTTTCTGCGCAGCGAGCTTCACTGGGCGTACTACGTCGTCATGTCGTTCGTCGTCGCTCTCGTCGGCGGGCGCGACGACGATCGCTACCTGTACGTCCTGGTGCCGGCGCTCGCGATCTTCGTCTTCCACCTGGCGCCCTTGTCGCTCTGGCGGTCGCCCTGGCGTGTCGCGGCGCTGACTGTGCTGCATCTGTTGGCCGTTCGGTTCCTCTGGCCGGTGGGCACGAGCGAGGCGGAATACCTTCAGTACACCGTGTCGGCGATGAGCCAGGATCGGATGATCTCGCTCACGATCTTCTGTGCGGTCCTCGCGCTGTCCGGCATCGCCGTCGCGCGCATCGATCTCTCCGCGCTCAATCCCGCACGCCGAGCCAAAGCAGAAGCGTCGGCTTGACGATGCTCCACCAGTCGCGGACCCGCCGGATCTTGGAGTAGTTGCCGCCACCCTCCGGGTAGGTCTTCGAGACGCCGACCTCGATGACGCGATACCCGAGCTTGATCGCTTTCCAGTGGACGTAGTACTCGAGCTCGTACCGGTCTAGCCACGACTGGTCGATGCGGATCCGCGGATCGTCGAGCAGCGACAGCCGGTATGCGCGGTATCCGTTCGTCACGTCGGTGCCCGCAAAACCGGAGAGCAGGCGGAACAAGATCGTGTATCCGCGGATCATCAGACCGCGACCGCGTGGCAGATGGACGCTCGAGCCGCCCTCGGCCAGGAATCGAGACCCCTGGACGTAGTCGTATCCGGCGCTGAGCTTCGCGATAAGCCGCGGCGCCTCAGCAGGATCGTCCTTCCCGTTCGCCGCGAGCACAACGACCGCGCCGTGACCGTTCGCGCGGGCTGCCTCGATACCTGTCCTGA
The DNA here is from genome assembly GCA_035535615.1 of Candidatus Udaeobacter sp. Lineage (GTDB taxonomy): Bacteria > Chloroflexota > Limnocylindria > P2-11E > P2-11E > 3-1-20CM-2-70-9. The sequence continues at coordinate 24,798 of DATLPP010000249.1, read as the reverse complement.
TGGCGGCGCCGACCCCCCGGCGTCGTTCCTGGGTGATGACGCGCGCGCCGGCCTGCCGCGCGAGGTCGGGCCCGCCGTCGTCGGATCCGTCGTCAACCACGATCGTTTCCGCGATCGCAGCCGGCACTCGTTGGACGAGCGCGGCGATGGCATGCCGCTCGTTGAAGAGGGGGAAGATCATCGCGACGGTACCAAGCTCGGCCACGACGGCACTCTAGACGCGGATCGCGCACGGACGCTAGCGGATTGGGTCCTTCTCCACGAGGCCACGGTTGTGGACGTAGAGCGCGGCCTGCGTGCGGTCGGTGAGCTCGAGCTTGCTGAAGATGTTCGAGATGTGGGTCTTCACCGTGCGCTCGCTGATCCCGAGCGTCGCGGCGATCTCCTTGTTCGCGCGGCCGCTCGCGACGAGCTTCAGTACCTCGCGTTCGCGAGCCGTAAGATCGCTGTAGCCCTCGTCGTCCCCGGCCGCGCGATCGCCGCCGCGCAGCCGTCCGAACTCGTCGAGCACACGTTTCGCCACGGATGGGTAGATGAGCGAAAAGCCGTCGGCAACGGTACGAATCGCGTTCGTGAGCTGGCTGCCGGTGACTTCTTTCAATAGGTATCCCGACGCGCCGGCGCGGATCGAGCTGAACACCAGCTCGTCCTCGTCGTAGTTCGTGAGAACGATCACCCGCGACGATGGAACGGAATTGCGGACGCGCCGCGTCGCGGTCACTCCGTCCCAGTCGCCCATCTTGATGTCCATCAGGATCACGTCGGGAAGAAGCTCTTGGGCCATCGCGAGCGCCTCGTGCCCGTCGCCGGCCTCGCCGACGACCTCGATCTCCGGCTCGGTGTCGAGGATTGACCGCAGGCCGCTCCGGACGAGCGCGTGGTCGTCGGCGATCAGGACGCGGATCCTCCGAGCCTCCGTCATCGGCCGAAGAGCCTACCGAGGAAGCTCGCCTTTTCGGTTCGTTCGAGATCCTCGATCGCCCCGTGCTGATCGGTGTCCTCGACCGTGTCGGTCCAGCCGGGCGGTGCTCCGTCGACCGTGACGCGGTAGGGAATTGTCGCGCGGACGATGGTCCCGCGGCCGGGCTCGCTGCGCACCACGAGCTGCCCGCCCACGCCCTCGGCGCGTTCGCGCATTCCGACGATGCCGTAGTGCCCGCGCTCCTCGGCGGTCTGCAGCTCGTTCGACTCGAAGCCCTTGCCGTCGTCCTCGATCGTCGCGACGACCTGCTCGGCGTCATAGCGAAGGATGACTTTCGCGTTCGACGCGCCCGAATGCTGTCCCACGTTCCGCAAGCCTTCGCCGATGATCCGGATGACCGCGCGCTCGACGAATGGCTCGAGAGGCCGCTCCGAGCCTGTCTCCTCGAAGTCGACGGCCAGCCCGCTCTGCCGGCGCAGGTCGTCCGCAAGGCGCGCGACGGTCACCGGCAGGTTGAGCCCCCCGGTCTCTTCAGTCTGCCGCAGCGCCGCCATGTACTGGCGGACGTCCGAGAGGGTCGCGCGCGCATCGCGGGCCGCCTTCGCGAGCTGCGGCCCGAGCGCGCTCGGGTCGCGGTCGAGCGCCCGCTGGCAGCCTTCGAGCGCGAGCACGACGCCGGTCAGCTCCTGCGCGACGCCGTCGTGTAGCTCCTGCGAGATGCGGCGCCGCTCGTTCGACGCGGCGCGCTGCACGAGGTCGGTCGATGCGGATTTCTGCAGCATTCCGGAGAGGTACTCGCCGAGCGTCGCGACGAAGTCGGCCTCCGCCGCGGTGTACGGCGTCGTCGCACGCCCGAGGACGAGGACGCCGAGCACGGCCCCGGCCTGCGCGCCCCCGATCGGTGCGAGCAGGAAATGCGTCGACGACGGCGCGGCCCAGTCCGGGCGATCCTCGGCCATGCCGTACTGCGCCGTCGCGGTGCGTCGTTCGCGGAGCACCTGCGCCAGCACCGTGTCGGTGCCCGATGTCGAGATGTCGGAGGGAATGACGTCGCCGTAGCCGGTCGCGGCACGAAGGTGCAGGTGATGCTCCTCCGCGGCCCACACGCCGACGGCGTCGTGACGCAGGTTGTCGGCGAGCATGGCAACCGCGCTCTCGAGGTCGTTGTGCGGGTCGTTTCCGAGCGTCGCGAAACGAGAGAGCTCGTACAGCACGAGTGCCTGGCGCCGATCCTCCTCGGCGCGTTGGAATTCACCGGCGGTGAGGTACGCCGCCGCGATCTCAGACGCCGCCTGCGTGAGCGAGTCCACCTGGGTCTGGCCGTAGCGCTCCTGCGACGCGCGATGCTTCACGTTGACGACGCCCAGCGTGCGGCCGTTGGACCGGAGCGGCGCGATCATCGATTCGCTCGCGGTCGGGTCTGAGCCACCCTGCACGTGGCCCGAGAGGAGCATCGACCGCCCGGTCTGCGCGACCGTGCCGGAGATGCCTTCACCGATGCGTTTGCGATCCAGCTTCGCGGCATCCGAGAGGCCGCGCGACGTCCGCACCGACAGCTCGCCCTGCGCGTCCGCGAGCATGATCGACACGCCATCGGCACCGAACACGTCTGCGAGCTGCGCCGTGGCGCGCTCGAGGAGCTGTTCGGGGTCGCGCTCCTTGCGGATGATCGCCTGGAGGTCACGCGACGCTTTGAGCTTCGCCTCGGCGTCCTGCCCTTGCCGTTGCGCGCGCCAGAGCGCGTTCGCCTCCGCGAGCTCGAGGCCGATGAGGTCCCCGACCCGAGTCAGCGCGGTCAGATCCTCCGGCGTGAAGGCACGACCGACGAGCATCGCGGCCAGACCCCCGACGACCTGGTCTTTCCACACCACCGGAGCGACGCCCAGCGTGTCAGCGGCGCGGCCGTCCGAGAGCATGAGCCTCACACCGCTCGTCGCCTGGTCGGAGGCACGGTCGGCCAACGCCTTCGTGAGCATCGCGGCCGGCAAGCCCTCGGTCCATTTGGTCTCGTTCGGAAGGTTATGGGCGACGTACGTCGCGTAGCCCTCGCCTTTCAGATTCAGGATCACGGCGATCGCGTCGGCGCGTGCGACCTTCGCGAGGTACGCCATGCGCGCGTTCCAGAAGTCAGCGTCGAGTCGGAGCGTCAACGTGAGGCCCTACGCCACGCCGGCGCCGGCCTCGCCCTCGATGCGGAGCTCCAGGGAAGTGCCGCCGCTGCGCTGCAGGGCGAAGCGCGGCTGTTCTAGCGTCGCGATCGCGGACCAGAGCTCGTCCACCAGCATGGGTACGCGGAGTCCGACCGCGAGCGTCGCGACGCCTCCCCTGAAGTCACGCACGTAGAGCGTACGGACCTGCGCCAGCGACTGAATGCGTCGTTCGATATCGACGAGGCGCGCAAACGACGGGACGGGCGAAAGCATCAGGACAATGTTGCTTGTCGGAGCGGCTGCCTCCTCCCTCTCGGGGGTGAGTTGCTCCGATTCCGCCACCGTTTGGGCCGGTTCGCGCTCCACGACGGTCAGTTCCGGCGGCGCCGGAGGGGTTTCGACGGCATTTTGGGGCGGTCTCTCGAAGACCTCCTCCTCTTCGACCACCGGCTGCGTCCGGGGCGTGCGGGCGGCCTCAGCGGCACGAGCCGCTTCCTGCGCGGCGCGCGCCGCAGCCTCCGCGGCGCGGGCGGCCTCCGCGATGCGGAGCGCTTCGGCTGCGGCGGCGCGTCGCGCCTCCTCCGCGGCGAGGCGCGCGGTCTCGGCGCGTCTCGCCTCCACCTCGCGGCGCTCGTCTTCGACCTGGCGCTCCGCCGCGCGACGCTGCTCTTCTTCCTGACGCAGCGCGGCGAGGCGCTCGTCCTCGCTGCGACGCTGCTGATCGCGCCGCTCCTCTTCCTCGCGCCACTGGGCGGCGCGACGTTGCTCTTCCTCGCGCCACTTCGCGGCGCGCCGCTCCTCGTCATCGCGGCGCTGCTGTTCAAGACGTGCGGCGTCGGCGGTGCGGGCCTCGTCGGCGGCGCGACGTGCATCCTCGGCGGCGCGCGCTGCAGCAACAGCACGCTCGGCCTCAGCAGCGGCGCGCTCCGCGTCGGCTGCCCGATCCGCTCCGGCCGCACGTGCCGCCTCCTGCGCCGCGCGCATTGCTTCCTCAGCCGCGCGCGCGGCGTCGGCGGCGCGCTGTGCTTCCGCGGCCCGGTCGACCTCGGCTCCGCGCGCGGCTTCCTGAGCCGCCCGCATCGCTTCCTGCGCCGCACGGGTGGCCTCGGCCGCCCGCTCGCTTTCGGCGGCGCGGTCCGCATCGGCGCGCTGCTGCGCGAGCTCCGCGGCCCGTACCGCCTCCGATGCGCGCTCCGCTTCGGCGGCGCGCTGGGACTCGAGCGCGCGGCGCGCCTCTTCCTGCGCCGAGCGGGCCTCATCCTGCGCGACGCGCGCCTGCTCCTGTGCGGTCTTGGCTTGCTCAGCTGCGGCGTTGGCCTCGCGGGCCGCGTCGGCCACGGTCCCCGCTTGACGGCGGATGTCCTCGAGCAGCTCGGTAAATACCCCGCGGAGCGCCTCCGCCGCGAGGGCTCGCGAGTCCGGTGTCGTCTCCTCGACCGTCTTCTCGGGCGCCGTCGATGATTGGGCATCGCGACGTGGACCGCGAAGCGCGGAGAAGCCGCTGCGCCGGTTCGAGGCGATCTCGTCGACGAGGCCATCGCGCTCCTCGCGCAGCCGCTCGATCTCCTTGATCAGGATCTTCCGCTCGTCACGGGCTTGCTCGAGGATCTGCTGCGCTGCGTTCTCCGCTCGGGCGCGGATCTCGTGCGCCGCCCGAAGCGCGCCTGAGAGGGCGTCGCGAACGGTGGCGTCAAATTCCTCGTAGACCGCGACCCGCTTGCGCGCGGAGTCAAGCTCGGACTCGAGCGAGCCGACTCGCTTGGTTAGCTCGCTGACGCGGTCGGAAAGCGCTCCGATGATGTCGCCGGACGCGCCTAGACCCTTGGGCTCATCGGACACGCGGTCACCCTCCGGACTGCTCGCTTCTCTGCCCACTTCCCCGCGTGTGTCGGAAAGCGTATACGACTGCGGCCAGGAAGGGCATCATCCCCGCATCACGCGGCCGAAGGTCCTGCTCGTCGTGGGGCACCCAAGCATCGGCGCGGCGCTCGAAGCGCTGCTGCGGATAGAGGATCGATACGAGGTGAGGCGCGCGCAATCGCTAGAACAGGTCGCGTCAGCGCTGGACGGCTGGGTCGCCGATCTCGCACTCGTGGACGGCGTGCTCGTGCCGGGCGGACGGACGGAGGTGCTTCCGATGCGGACGATCGTGCTTTCCGGCAATTCACGTGACGGCCGGCGCCTCGCCGAGCGATTCGCGCACGGTCGGGGCTGGCTCCGAAAGGACGCGACCGCCGTCGAGATCCGTGCCGCGATCGATCGAGCGCTCGCGCCGAGTGTGCGCCGCTGGCCTGCGGCGATCGTCCTGGCGATCGTGATGCTGGTGCTCATAGCGATCGCGATCGCGTGGTATCTGCTGCGCCTGCGGGGATAAAAGTGGAGAAGGACGACAAGAAGAAAAACAAAGGAACCGGCGGCGGGCAGGACGAGGTCGTCGATCTGGCGGCGCGCATCGGCGCGCGCCAAACTCCGGCCGAACCAACGCCGCCCGCGCCGGCCGCGCCGCAGGAACCTCCTTCACCGCCGACAACGCGGCTTGACGGACCGATCCCGTCCGCGCCGAAGCCACGTCTCGTGCCGGCGAAGGAAGATCGCGCGCAGAGCGCGATCATCCAGAAGGCGCTCGTCGAAGAGAGTCGGAAGCCGGAGCCAGCCATCCCATCGCCCCGCGCGGCGCCCGGACCGGGTGAGGTCGACCTCGTCGTCACGCCGCTGCCGACGCCGGACGACTGGCATCGATTCGAGCTCGCGCTCCGCAAGGTGCGTGGGGTGGGGCAGCTTCGGACCGAGTATTACCGCCACGGCGTTCTGAAGGTGCGGGTCAGCTATCAGGGCACTGATCGCCTCGCCGCGGCGCTCCGGGCCGGCGTCCCCGGGTACCGCGTCCGAGTGATCGGCGAGGACCGCGCGACGTTGCAGATCCTGGTCACATCCGAGGGAGACGAGCGTCGGCCCGGATGAGCGCGCGCGGACGGGTCTCCCCAGCCGATAGAGTGGACGCGATGACCGACTTCGAAGACCGCGCGCGAAAGGTCCTCCCGCCCGTCCTCGGCCACTACACGTGGCTCTCGGTCGAGCGCGGTGAGGGAAGCTGGCTCGTCACGACCGATGGTCGACGAGTCCTCGATATGACCTGTGGCATCGCGGTGACAGCGGTCGGACACTCGCATCCGCGGGTCGTGAAGGCCGTCGTCGACCAGGCTCAGCGACTCATGCACATCTCTACGGGTGTGGCGAAGTACGAATCCAGCATCGCGTTCGCCGAGCAGCTCGCCACGATCACGCCGCGGGGCCTCGACACGGTGTTCTTCGGCAACAGCGGCGCCGAAGCGGTCGAGGGGGCCATCAAGCTGTCGCGCCAGACGACGGGCCGCGAGGCGATCATCGTGTTCCGCGGCGGATTTCACGGACGCACGGTCGGGGCCGCGAGCCTTACGACGTCGAAGGCTCAGTACCGCCGCGGCTACGGTGCGCTCCTCCCGGAGGTGTACGTCGCCCCGTTCCCATACCCGCTGGCGTGCGCGCTGCCAGACGCTCACGACGCGGAGGCCTGCGCGACGCACTGCTTCGCCGAGCTCGAGATGATGCTCGAGCACGAAGTCCCGCCGGAGCATGTCGCCGCGATCGTGATCGAACCCGTGCTCGGCGAGGGCGGCTACGTGGCGGCCCCCGCCTTGTTCGTACGTTCGCTGCGCGAGCTCGCGACGAAGATCGGCGCGCTCCTCGTGTTTGACGAGGTTCAAACAGGAATGGGCCGCACGGGCGCGTGGTTCGCGGCGCAGAAGTTCGGCGTGACTCCCGACATCATCACGGCGGCGAAGGCGCTTGGCGGCGGCATGCCCCTCGGTGCGGTCATCTCGACACGCGAGCGTATGGAGCATTGGCGCACGGGCACGCATGGCTCGACGTTCGGCGGTAACCCGGTCTCGTGCGCGTCGGGCCTCGCCACACTTCAAGTGATTCGCGATGAGAACCTCGTCGCGAGATCCGAGACGATTGGCCAGATCATGGTCGAGGAGCTCGCACCTCTGCGATCGCACCCGCGTCTTCGCGAGATCCGTCGCTTCGGCGCGATGGTCGCCGCGGAATTCGACGACAAGTCAATTGCGAAGGCCGCGATCGCGGCGGCGCTCGAGCACGACGTGCTGCTCATCACGTGCGGATTCCACGATCAAGTCGTGCGCTTCATCCCCGCGCTCAACATGGGCGAGGCCGACCTGCGCAGGGGCATGCGCACCTTCGTCGAAGCCGCGCGTTCCGCACAGGTGGCTTCGCCCGCCTGATTCTTCGCGGCCGTTTTCGGTCGCGCCCGTGATGAGTCCGAAGCGGCTGCTACCAGATTTTGTGCCGGTAATAGTGATGACCCCTAGATCTTGACATCGTTAGATCACGGGTCTACGGTCGGCCCTTGCGCCGCTAGATGTTGGGCCTGACCGGGCGGCTGGGCCCAGATGTAGTGGTCACAGCATCAGGGAAGGTAGAAGGAGAGTCAGATGACCCGTTGGCCGTTCGCTTCCGCATCCATAGGCGAGAGGCTCCTTCTCCTTCTTCTTAAGGCTCTTTCGAGCGGCTCGAACATCGCAGCTTTCTAGGGGGGCACGCACATGGCAATCGCCGACATCGCAGACCTTTCCGTCTACCGCGCGGAGCCGAAAAAGGGACTCCGGATTCAACGTCGCTTCAGCCGCGAGGGCGTCCACCCCTATGACGAGATCGAGTGGGAGCTCCGCGACTCTGTCATCCCGGGAGAGAGCGGGAACGTCTTCGAGCAGAAGGGAGTCGAGGTCCCAAAGTCCTGGTCGCAGACGGCGACGAACGTCGTGGCCTCGAAGTACTTCCGCGGCAAGCTCGGAGCGCCGGAGCGGGAGTCCAGCGTCAAGCAGATGGTCGACCGCGTGGTCGACACCATCGCTCGGGCCGGCTTCGAGGGCGGCTACTTCCTGACCGCATCTGACCGGGACGCGTTCGCGGACGAGCTCAAGTACCTCATGGTCCACCAGCACGCGTCCTTCAACTCGCCGGTGTGGTTCAACATCGGCGTGGAAGGGGTTCCCCAACAGGCGAGCGCGTGCTTCATCCTCTCTGTCGAGGACGATATGCACTCGATCCTCGACTGGTTCCGCGACGAAGGGATCATCTTCAAAGGCGGATCCGGCTCGGGCGTGAACGTCTCACGGATCCGATCTCAGAAGGAGAACCTCTCGGGCGGCGGCTTTGCCTCCGGACCCGTTTCGTTCATGCGTGGCGCGGACTCGGTCGCGGGTTCGATCAAGTCCGGTGGCACCACGCGGCGCGCCGCGAAGATGGTGATCCTCGACGTCGATCACCCCGATGTGCACGAGTTCATCTGGTGCAAGGCCAAGGAAGAGAAGAAGGCCTGGGCGCTCGGCGAGGCCGGCTATGACATGAGCCTCAACGGGGAGGCTTGGCAGTCGATCCAGTTCCAGAACGCGAACAACTCCGTCCGCGTGACGGACGAGTTCATGAAGAAGGCGCAGACGGAAGAGGACTGGAGCCTGACCGCGCGAATCGGCGGCACCGTGCTCGAGACGATCAAGGCGCGTGCGCTGCTGAGCGAGATCTCTGAGGCCGCATGGCAGTGCGGCGACCCGGGCATGCAGTTCGACACGACGATCAACGACTGGCACACCACGCCGGCCAGCGGCCGGATCAACGGATCGAATCCATGCAGCGAGTACATGAGCATCGACGACTCGGCCTGCAATCTCGCGTCGTTGAATTTGCTTCGTTTCGTGCACAGCGACGGCGAGTTCGACGTGGAGCGGTTCCGCGCGGCGGTGGAGGTCGTCTTCACCGCGCAGGAAATCCTCGTCGGACACTCCGACTATCCGACGGCCAAGATCGCGGAGAACGCTCGCTCGCACCGGCAGCTCGGCCTGGGCTACGCCAACCTCGGCGCGCTCCTCATGCAGCGGGGTCTGCCGTACGACTCCAATCAGGGCCGCGCGTACGCTGCCGCGATCACCGCCCTCATGACCGGCGCCGCCTACTCGCAGTCCGGTCGGATCGCGGAGGCGGTGGGACCGTACGAGGCGTACCCCAAGAACAAGGACGCGCACGACCGGGTCATTCAGATGCACCGTCTGCACGCGTACCGGATCCGCGACGAGCTCCTTCCGGCGAGCCTCCTCTCGGCGGCGCGTCAGGCCTGGGACGACGCGGTCGCGTTCGGACGCCCGGCGGGCTACCGCAACGCGCAGGCATCCGTCCTCGCCCCGACCGGAACGATCAGCTTCATGATGGATTGCGACACCACCGGCGTTGAGCCGGATATCGCGCTCGTGAAGTACAAGAAGCTCGTCGGCGGCGGGATGCTGAAGCTCGTGAACGGCAGCGTACCGTCAGCCCTGCGGAGCCTCGGATACAGCCAGACCGAGTCGGGCGCGATCACCACTTACATCGAGCAGTTCGGCGGCATCGAGGGCGCGCCCGGCATCAAGGACGAAGACCTCGCCGTCTTCGATTGCGCATTCAAGCCGCAGAACGGCGTGCGCACGATCCACCACATGGGTCACATCAAGATGATGGGCGCGGTCCAGCCGTTCATCTCCGGCGCGATCTCGAAGACCGTCAACCTTCCGGAGACCGCGAGCGTCGACGACGTTAGCGAGGCGTACGTCGAGGCGTGGAAGCACGGCCTCAAGGCGATCGCGATCTACCGCGACGGCAGCAAGAAAGTCCAGCCCGTCAACACGAGCAACAAGGAGAGCAACACCAAGACGGTCGAGACGGTCGTGGAGCGGATCGTCGAGGTCACGCGGCCGCAGCGCCGCCGCCTCGCCGACACGCGGGCTTCGCTCACTCACAAGTTCAAGATCGAAGGGCACGAGGGCTACATCACCGTCGGGCTCTTCGAGGACAACACCCCCGGCGAGCTCTTCGTCACCATGGCGAAGGAGGGCTCGACCCTCTCCGGGATGATGGATGCGTTCGCCACGAGCGTCTCTCTGCTCTTCCAGTACGGCGTCCCGCTCTCGCACCTTGTCGAGAAGTTCGGACACATGCGTTTCGAGCCGGCTGGATGGACCGGCAATCCCGAGATCGGCTTCGCGAAGTCGATCGTCGATTACGTCTTCCGCTGGTTGGGGTATCGCTTCCTCTCGGAGCCCGAGCGGGCCGAGCTCGGTCTCATTCGGACGACCGAGGTCGCGGACGCCACGCCGCAGCTCGAGCTCCTGAACCGCGTGGTGCAGCTCGCGACGCCTGAAACACCGGCTGCGAGTGGGAATGGCCACACGGTGGCGCCGACCGCCGACGCTCCCGCTTACCGACGACTCAATTCCACACCCGATGCGCCCCCCTGTCCGCGTTGTGGCTGGCTGACCGTTCGAAGCGGCACCTGCCACAAGTGCGAGAACTGCGGAGAGACCACCGGGTGTAGCTGATTCACTCCGTCAGGCCCTGGCCGGCCCGCCCGCTGGCCAGTTCTGCCTACTGCCCGGGCACTCCCTGCTCCCCTGGGGTGCCCGGGCTTTTTCTTGCCTGGATCGCGGGGCGCGCGTGGCACTGCGCGGGTCGTGCCGAACCTTGCGGGTCCTGTCACGGCGACGGGCGGTAAGCAGCGCCGGGGTCTTCTTCGCTCGGCCCCTCGTGGGATCGCGATGGACGGCCGTCCAGGGGCCGCTCGCTCAGAAGACCCCGACGCTGCTTCCGCTGCGCCGTGCCACCCGCACGCCCTCGCGCGGTCACGCACGCCCGCACGCGCGTCCTCTGCGATCCGTCGCGCCTCCGAATCCTTTTCTCTGCTCGAAGACGGCGCGGGTCGGGGGTCAGTAGGGCGGGTGTGCGGGTGGCACGGCGCAGCGGGTCTCTTACGAAGCGCGGGTTCCCCGGGGACCCGCCCGCAGCGAACGCAGTGAGCTGCAAGGCGGGGAGGGTGCGCTGAGGGAGAGACCCGCGTAGCCGGGACAGGACCCGCACACTCCTACGTGGGGCACGACCCGACGGCGTCTTCGGGATCATTTACTCATTACTAACTAATCGGAATGAAATAGGGCGGCTATTCCGGATGTCGTTTGGGAAACAGACGTAGTAGTTGCTAACGTCTCAAATCAGTCGCCTGGTGACCGGAACGGGCATGACACTTCGTTCGTCTAGGTAAGTGGACGATTCACGACGAGCGAGCAGCCGACCGCTGTAAGGCACGCAAGTTGCTCGAGCTAAAGGGAGCGCGCTAGAGCGCTCGGGGAGGCGTACGAGGGCATGGCGGTATTCGCACGAAGCGGCGAGCAGACCCGGACGTCACGTCGTGGCGTCTGGATACTTGCTCTCGCCCCGATCGCGGCTATCGCGCTTGCGGCCGGCGCCGCCTTCGCTGCGGACGCGGTGTACGCGTCCCGCGCGCTGCCGGGCATGAGCGTCGGTGGCGTCGATATCGGCTCGCTCGAGGCGGGCTCGATCCGCGACCGTCTCGCCGCCCAGCTTGCTGCGCCGTGGGCCTCGTCCTCGGTGGCGCTCACCGACGGCTCACGAACGTGGCGGACGACAAATGCCGAACTGGGCATCGCACCTGACCTCGATGCTGCCGTGACCGCCGCGCTTGCGTATGGAAAGTCCGGAGGCATCCTCGATCGGCTCGGGGCGTGGATCGATGCGGTGCGCGGCCAGGCGAACGTCCCCTTCGCGATGCACGCGAAGGGCGACGCACTCGATGCATGGGTCGCATCCGCGGCTCGCGACACCGATCGCGCATCGGTCTCGGGCGAGCTTCGGGTCGGCCCGTCCGGTCTCGAGGTAACTCAACCGGCGCTCGGTCGCGAGGTCGATCGCGCCGGAACGGTCGCCGCACTTCTGTCCGCCGACTCGCTCGGCGATCGCGAGGTCGCCCTTCGCGTTCGCACGTCGTATCCGGCGGTCGACGCGTCCGGATTCGACGAGGCGTATGCGCGCGCTGCCGCCGCGGTCGTCCCGGTCACCGTCCGCGTGGAGGACCGGACTTTCACGGAGAACGCAACGTATCTCGCGAGCCTCCTCGCGATCGACCGCGTGCTCGCGAAGCCGGGTGAGCTCCCCGCGATCCCGCAAGATGCGATCGCGCCCGCTGTGAGGTACCGCTATCAGGTCTCGCTCGTGAACGAGCGCGTCGCGAGCTGGGCGATCGCGCTCGGCGTCGTTCTCGATCATCCAGGCAAGAGCGCGAAGTTCAGCCTCAATGCTGACCACGTGCCCTCGATCATTCCATCTGAGAGCGGAGTCAAGGTCGACCAGGAAAAGCTTCGGGCGATGGTGCTCGATGAGCTCGTACGCCCGGCCACCGGCGCGACGCGCGATCTGGCGGCGCCCGCCGTTGTCGACGCCTCCGCATTCACCACCGAACAGGCGAAGGCGCTGTTGCCGAACCTTGTGCGGACTTCGACATTCACCACGTCCTATCCGCCGAGCGCGTCGCGTCACGCGAACATCTCGACCGGCGCGTCGCAGTTCGACGGTGTGGTCATCCTCCCCGGGCAAACCTTCTCGTTCTGGGAGCTACTCGGTCCTGTGACCACCGAGCGCGGGTACGCGTACGCCGGCGCGATCATCAACAACCGCTCTGATGAAAACGTCATCGGCGGCGGCCTCTGCCAGGTGTCGACCACGATCTTCAACGCCGTTGCCGCGCAGGGATACGAGATCGTCGAGCGGCACGCGCACGGGTACTACATCGATCGCTATCCGATCGGCTACGACGCCGCGGTGTTCGACCCGGGTGTCGACTTCAAGTGGCGCAACGACACGGCGAATCCCGTCTTCATCTGGTCATGGAGCGACTGGACTTCGCTCACCATCGATGTCTGGGGGATCCCAACAGGTCGCACGGTCGCGGTGAGCGCCGCGACGCAGAAGAACTTCGTGCAACCCGCGCCGGATCAACCCGCCGACCCGGCATTCCCGAAGGGTGTCACCGTCGCCGGCCGCGACGTGTTCAAGACGCGCACGGTGTACGAGAACGGCAAGGTGCTCCACCAAGACTTCTTCGCGAGCCACTACGCCCCCGTCTGGGGCGGCCCGCTCGTCGCGCCCGACCCTCCGAAGCCCTGACGGACCGCCCGAGACCGGCCTGAAAGTGGTCCGGATAACGGGCTAGCAGGCAGGCCGTTAGACGCATGGTGGGACGGCGCAGCGCGAAAGACACCGCAAAGCTGATCGAGGAGGTCGCGCGCGGCGACCGGCTCATCGAGGACATCAAAGATCCCCAGCTGCGCGAAACGGTGCGGCTTGCGCTCCGATTGCACAAGGATCCGTACAGCGCTCCCGACGCCAGGACGCGCTCCCGAATTCGGTCGCGCGTCCTTTTTGGGCTGCACCCCCAAGACGCCACCTGGTTCGACCGCATCGCCGTCGCCTTCGAGCTGCTCGGCCGACCAACTCCATACGCGATGCGCGTCCTCGCCATCGGTCTCGTCGTCGTCGCCATCGGGGCGAGCACGGCGCTCGTGAGCGCGGGCACCGTCGCGGACGACGCTCTCTACTCGGTGAAGATCACCTCCGAACAGATGCGGCTCTCGCTCGCCACGTCGCCGGAGGATCGCGCCGTGGTCGAGCTGTCGATCGCGGAGCATCGGCTCGCCGAGGCGACCGCGCTCGCGACTCTCGGCGACGAGGACAACGCGATCGTGGCGACGAGCGAGTACGGGGAGCACATGGCCAACGCCGCGGCCGAGCTGGCCCAGGTGGAGTCGCTTCAACCGGAGACGGCCACCCTGGTCGTCCAGCTACAGCAGCGGATTGACGAACATCGCGCGACGGCCGTTGCGGTCCTGGCCAGACTCGCCGAGGACCCCAACCGGTCCGATGCATCGGCGGCGCTCGCGGTGATCGCGTCCCGCGGCTCTCCATCGACGGATCTCAGCCCGGCCGCCGCGATTGCACAGGATGCCGCGGACACGGCGGACGAAGCTGCCGCGGTCGCGGAGCGCAAGGCGACACCCCCGAGCGAGCCGAGCACCCCTCGGCCGTCGGGCACCACCGACCGGACACCGACAACGGTGCGCGACACGAGTACCAGCGGTGGGGCAGCCCGGAGCGAGACCCCCCCGACGGAGCGCGCTTCCAAGAAGGAGCGCGCGGCCGGCGCGGCGCGCAAGGCCGCAGACGAGGCGAAGGCCGCCGCGAAGAAGGCGAAAGAAGGAAGCCACCGGACGCCGGCCCCCAACAAACGAGACGATTCCAACAACCGAGAGGACTAACCAACCTCTAGCATCGCCGTGATCACGTGACCCCCCGAATCCGAGCCGACCTCGCGTACTTCGTCGCGATCCTGATCGGCGTCCTGTTCGTTGTGCTCCTCGGACCCCTCGACCGTCGTCTCGAGATCCTCCACATCAACGACTTCTCCGGTTTCTGGGCCGGGCCTCGCGCCGTCCTCGCGGGCGTAAGCCCATGGGATCCCGCGAACTATCCGGCGGCGCGGATCGCGTTCGACACGCAGCGCGACGACGCGTCGGTCCTGAACTACATGCCCTGGACCGTGGTCGCGCTCCTCCCGCTCGGTCTCTTGCCGCTGGACGTCGCCGCGTGGATCTGGATGGCTCTCTCGATGATCTGCGCGGCCGTCGCGCTTCGCGCCCTCCTCCGCGAATTCATGCCCGGCCGCGCCCTCGTCCACGGGATGCTCGGTCTCGCGCTCTTCGGTGGTCAGCCAGGCTTTCACACGATCGTGCTCGGGCAGTGGGCGCTCCTCCTCATGTCAGCCGTCGCTGCGATCGTGCTCGCCGTCCGCGCGGGTCACGCGCGCCGCGCGGGGTTCGCCGCGCTCGCCCTGCTCGCAAAGCCGCAGCTTTTCGTCTGGACCGCGCTGGGACTCGCGATCCCCGCCCTCGTCGATTCGCGGTACCGCCGCTTCGTTGCGTTCGCGATCGTGGTCGCAGGCGCGCTCGTGGTCTCGTCATGGCTCGCGTTCCCCGAGTGGTTCCCGGCGTGGATCTCCGACATTCCGGCGCGCCGCACCGGGCGGTCGGCGGTCCTTCTGTCGGCATTCGGCCAGCTCCTGGGCACGCCCGGCCGCGTCCTCGCCATCGCGGTCATCGGCGCCGGTCTCGTGCTCGCCTCGCGTTTCGTACCCGGGAGCGACCCATGGCTCGCGGTGTGGCTCGCGCTCTCGGGTGCGGGCGCGATCTACAGCTGGTCGTACGACCACGTGCTGCTCTTCGTTCCGCTCGTGATCGCCTCGGGCGTCCTCGCGGCCGGGGGGCGCGAACGAGCCGCCAAGCGCCTCGCGATTGGTGGCGCGCTCACGTTCCTCGTCGTCTCGCTGGGCTTCTACGCGCTCGCGGTCTGGCGCCACGACGAGACCTTCAGCATCGCGGTACCCGTCGCTTTCTTCGTGGCGATCGCGTGGTCGCTCTGGCCCTACCGCCGCGGTTCGCTAATCCGCGAGCGCCCTGCGCAGCAGGTCCAGCCCGCTTAGGAGGGCGCGCCTCCGTCCGTCGGCGGTCGAACGAAAGCGGATATCGAGGCGTCTCGTCCGTCCGGGCGTGATCGCGCGCAGCTGGCTCGTCTCGGCGCCGTGGGGCGTCACGAGCAGGACATCTCCGCCGAGCCGCCGGCCCTCGTTCTCAAGGGTCTCGGAGTCGGCCGACGGTCGCACGATCGCACCCAGGAACCAGCGCTCGGCACCCGGGGCCTCCGCCAGCGCCCGCGCGATATCGCCCGCGGAGAGCGACTCGGCGACGGCGAGGCGCCAGTTCCGGGCCTCGAGGCCGCGCCCGATTACTCCGGGCAGTGTCTCGTCGTCCGTGCCCCACACGTACTCGCCGAGCCGCGCGCGGATCGTTTGCTCCATTTCAGCAACGCGCCCGTCGGCTTCCGCAGGTGTAGACGCCTTGTCGGCGACGCGAACGTGCACGCCGTCGTTTTTGGCATATGTGGCGACCGTCGGGCTCGTCGAGCGCACCAGCTCCGCGAGCTTCTCCTCGACGGCGCTTTCGCCGATGCCCAGAAGCTTCAGCGTTCGCCAACGCAGCGCGCCGCCTCTCACCAGCGAAGGCTCGACCGATTCCCACATCGGCGTCATCTCGCGCGGGACGCCGGGCATCGCGATGATCCGCTTGCCGTCCTTCTGAACGTCCCAGCCGGGGGCGGTGCCGTTCGGATTCGGGAGCGCGCGCGCCGAAGCGATGAGCCAGGCTTGCTTGCGGTTCCGATCCGGCATGACGATCCCGCGCCCGGAGAACCACGCGACCAGGTCGGCCTCGAGGGCGGAGTCGACCGAAGGTGTCTCGCCGAGGGCGGCCGCGATCGCCTCGCGCGTCAGATCGTCCTCGGTAGGCCCGAGACCGCCGGTTGCGACCACCAAGTCGCTTCGGGAGAGCGCTCGCTCGAACGCTTGCTTGGCGCGGCCCAGGTTGTCTCCGACTGTCTGCATATGGAGGCAATCGATGCCCAGAAGCGCGAGGCGGCCGGCGAGGTAATTGGCGTTTGTGTCGACGATCTGACCCAGCAGCAGCTCGGTCCCGATCGACAAAAGCTCGGCTTTCACGAGGAGGATCGCTCCAGCGCCGCGTTATCGCTGATTCGGTTGGCATGAGGCTTGCTGGCTGTTGGATTCGACAACAAGAAATCCCAACCCTTCCCTTCCTCACCACGAACCCCGGCCGTAAGGTCGGGGTTTTGTGGTCGTATGGGGTCGCGCGGCCGAGCCAGAGGGCTAGGGTACGCTGCGACGACAGACCATCTGGAGGTGCTGCGTTGGCCAGCGGGTATTGCGTCAAGTGCAAGGCCTCGCGTGAGATAAAGGACGCGACGCAGATCACCATGAAGAACGGGCGCCCCGCGACTCAGGGGACGTGCCCGGTTTGTGGGACCAAGATCTTCAAGATCGGCGCTTCGACCTAAGGGGCGGTACGCGTCGTGCCGCACTTTCGCGCGGAGGTGCGCATATGAAGGTTCGGGAGCTCATGACAAAACAGCCGACGACCGTCGAACCCGGCGCGACGCTCGGTGAAGTTGCCACACTCATGAAGCAAGAGGACTGCGGCTCGATCCCGGTCGTCGAGGGCGGTCGACTCGTCGGCATCGTCACCGATCGCGACATCGTCGTTCGCGGCGTCGCCGCGGGCGTGGATCCGAAAACGCAACGCGTCAGCAAGGTGATGTCGTCGGATCCTGTCACCGTCGGTCCAGATGACGACGTCATGGATGCGGAAAAGAAAATGGCCGATCGCCAGATCAGGCGACTCCCCGTAGTCGAAGGTGGCAAGCTCGTGGGGTTGATCGTGACCGCGCAGATCGCGCGCGCCGGGAACGAACGCAAAGTGGGCGAGACGTTGAAAGAGATCAGCCAGTCCAGAAGCGGCCGAGGATCGCACGCGAGCGGATAGCATCGGTGGACAACTCGGTTGGTGGTGCTGCTCGCCCGTCGGTACCATTTCGGTGCGGGCCAGTAGCTCAGCGGTAGAGCAGGAGACTCTTAATCTCTTGGTCCAGGGTTCGAATCCCTGCTGGCTCACACGAAATCGCCAGTGAATGTGGACAAAACGAGAGGCCGGTCATCACTGACCGGCCTCTCCCTGTAGCAGGGTTTGTAGCAACGCGGCGCGATCAAGCCCCTAGAACGCTCTCCAGAGCCGCGGTCGCGTCCTTCTGCATGCGCTCGGTCGCGTGACCGTAGGTGTTCATGACCAGGGACGGGGTCGCGTGCCCGAGTCGCTCGGCGACGACGCGCGGGTGAGCGCCCGCCTCGAGGAGAAGGGTCGCCGCCGTGTGTCGAAGGTCATGGAATCGGAGCCGCGGCAGTCCCGCACGATCGAGTAGCGGACAGTGCGTCCGCGTCAGGAAGTTCCCGGCGTCCACCGGCGTTCCGATCTCGGTCGCGAAGACCAGATCGAGGTCTTGCCAGATCGGGCCTGCCCGAAGTCGCCCGGCGGTCTGGACTACGCGATGGCGGCGAAGGGCGGCTATCGCCGAAGGCCGAGCGGAATCGTTCTCCGCGAGCTCTCGGTCTTCGGCTCCGCGAACGACAGCGCGTTCGACATCCGTTGGATGGCTCCGATGCGATCCTCTCGAGCCACCTCGATGGGCGACTGCTGCTTAGAGCCTGGTCAGGGCCGTCGCCGCGACCCAAGCAAAGGAACTTCCCGTTCTTGAGGCGGGTCATCCCGCGGACGATCCATCGCCCGCCGTACTCGCAGTCGGGATTGGTGCAGCGACGAGCGCCTTTGGTCTTTGGCGTGGCTTCCGTCGATTCCGAGTTTTTGATCTGCGCTTCTATGTTTTGGAATGGGTTCGAGCGGACTATGCTTTCGCGGATTCGGCGGCAGCCACTTGCAACACAATTTTTCCGGGCTTGTGGCCGGCTGATGCTTGCTCAAAAGCTTCGCGGGCACTCGCAAGCAGAAGCACATTTTCGACGACGACGCGAACTGTACCTTTGTCGATCAGCTGACCCAGCTGGATGAGTTCCGCGCGGTTCGCCTGAACGATGAAGTAGGCTCCTCGAACGCCGAGCGAAGCCGCTTTCTCGTCCGCCACCGGGCTCACAATGCTGATAAGAATGCCGCCGCGGCGCAACACGCCCCAGGACCGCTCCTGAGTTTCCCCACCGATGGTGTCGAGCACCACATCCACATCCTTCACTTTTTCCTCGAAATGCTCGCGGGTGTAATCGATTACTTCCGAGGCGCCGAGCTCGCTGAGGAAATTGTGGTCCTTGGCTGAGGCCGTAGCGATTACCTCCGCCCCCTTCCAGTTCGCAAGCTGGACGGCGTACGTCCCCACGCCGCCCGCCGCGCCGTGGATCAGGACCCGCAGTCCTTTTTCAATTTGCGCGTGATCAAAAAGGGCTTGCCACGCAGTAAGGCCTGCGAGCGGAACCGCGGCTGCCTGCTCGAAGTTCAGCGAATGCGGCTTGGGCGCGAGATCCGCTGCGCGGATCGCGATGAATTCGGCAGCGCTGCCATCGCGACAAAACGACGAAAGTGCATACACAGCGTCGCCTACGCGCACACCCGCAGCCTCCGGGGCCAACGCATCAACAAGCCCCGCGAATTCGTGTCCCGGAATAGTCGGAATCCGCGGCCGGCCATCGCAATCTCTATAGGTTTCGTCCCAGGTTAGTTCTGTTTTCGTTATCGACGTAGCGATGACGCGGACGAGCGCATCTCCGGGCTGGAGAGCCGGCTTTGGAGCGTCTTCGTAGGCCAGCAATTCAGGGCCGCCTTGCGTATGCATACGAATTGCTTTCATGGATTGGCTCCCGGCTTTAGCCGAGACGCGATTTTACCCCTTAACGGAAGGCCGGCCACCTCCACCACCACGGGAAGGTGCGATCAGTCGACGATGACAAGGGTCGGAGCTACGTGCTCGATTGCGAGTGCGGAGCCACGCTCGGACCGTGGCAGGACCGCTAAGCCTTTAGCCAGGTCACCACCACGAGCGCGAGAGTCGCAAGTGTGTACACGATCGTCGAGGCGACCAGCGCAACGGTGAGCCGCCGCAGGGCTCGCGCGTGACGCTCTGCGGCGCGTCGGTCCAGCTCGGTCATGTGATCTTTGACGCTCGCCCCGATAGTGCCGGGCGCGGACAACGCTCTCAAGCCAGCGCGGAGCTCTTCATCGGTCAGGTCGGCGAGAGGCTTCTGGTATCCGTGCTGGCTCACACGGAACGGGCACATTGAGCGAGCGTCATCGGAATAGCCGCGCTGGCCCTCGCGTTGTGGCGCGCGTGAGTGCTGAACGACCGCGTCCGGCCGGTGGATTCAACACCGGCGTCATCGAGGACTTCCGTGCGCATCACGGCGAGATCACGAAGGGACCATTCACCGGCCGCTCGCTGCTGTTGCTGACGACACGCGGCGCAAAGACGGGACGCGAGCGGACCAATCCGCTCGCCTACACCCGCGACGGCGACCGCATCTTCGTCATCGCGTCAAAGGGCGGCGCGCCGACCAACCCCGACTGGTACCGCAACCTGCGAGCGAACCCCCGGGTCACCGTCGAGGTCGGCCCGGACCGGTTCGAGGCGAACGCGAGCCTGGCCACAGGCACCGAACGCCGCCGGCTCTACGACCTGCAGTCCTCGCGCATGCCGGCGTTCAAGGAGTACGAGAAAGGGACATCGCGGGAGATCCCGGTCGTCGTTCTGGAGCGCGCCGGCTAGGCACGCGCATCCATCGGGACCCGGGGCGCGTACTTTCTCGCAGGTTGAGCAAGCGCCGTTCTCTCGTCGTCGCCGCGGTCGGTGCCGTGACGGCGCTCGTCCTCGTTCTCGTACTGGCCCTGCCGTTCGCGCTGACCCACCGCCAGGACCTGCCGCTCGAGCGTGTCTATGGAGACGCGGCGGTGTCGGTCGTATCGCGGGTGCTCGGAGGCGACGCGCAGAATCCGGTCGCCAACGACCCGCGCGCGTTGAGCACGGGACGCGCGGCCTACACCGGCTCGTGCGCGGTCTGCCACGGCGCGAAGGGCGATGGGCGCGGCGCATTCGGCCGGACGACGTACCCCGACGCGACCGACTTCACGAGCGATGCCGCGAAGAGCAAGACCGACGCCCAGCTCTTTTGGATCGTGAAGAACGGCCTCGGCTTTACCGCGATGCCTGCGTTCGGCGGTCAGTACAAGGACGCCGAGATCTGGGCGATGGTCGCGTACATCCGTGCGCTGCAGCGAGGGACGGCGAGTGCACTCGCGATCCCCGAGCCCAGCCTCGCGCAGCTCGCCGCGGCCGATCCCTCGGTCAGCCGCCAGACGCGAGGCGCGGCGATCTACTTCGCGCTGGGCTGCCACCTCTGTCACGGACCGGAGGGCGACGCTCCGGGCGAGCTCTCGATCCGCGGACGCATCGAGACGGAGATCGTGCGTAAGGGCGACGAGCGCGGGATGCCCGCGTACGGGGCCGACCTCATCACCGATGCCGAGCTCGCCGACCTCGAGAGCTACCTGCTGCGGTTCGCCGCGATCCCTTCGAGTCCGGACTGAGCTCGGAGGAGCGAGAGCGGATAGGTCGTCCCTCGCCAACGCACGCCGCGTGTCTCCGCGAGGTAGACCGACCGCACGATGGCCCACCCGAAGCAGGCGGCTGAGAACGGTAGGAGCAGGGCGACGACGAGCGCGGCGGGCGTGAGCGTCGCCGACATCGACTGGCGGTAGGTCTCGAGAAGCGCGGCCATGAGGGACGCGACGACGATCGCGAGCAGGAGCCGATCGATGCCGCCGAGAAGCAGCACGCCCACAAATGGCCACACCATCGTGGCGACCAGATAGAGCACCAACCCGACCGCATCGACGAGGCGATATCCCAGGCTCGAGTACAGGCTCTTTTCGAGTCCCGAGATCGCGCCGCCGAGCGATGCGTACCACTCGACGGACAAGAGCTCGTTGCCGTTCAAGACTCGTTGCCGGAACCCGAACCCGCGAAGACGCCGGCCGAGGCGAATGTCGTCGTCCGGTCGGAGCGAGAGTGCGCGAATCGTACCGATCCGCTCGTACGCGGATCTGCGGACGAGATTGAACGCCCCGATCCCCACGCCGCGCTTGCTCTTCGGGTCGTTCGCCAGGTACGCGCCCCAGAGCGCGACGAACGCGTAGCCAAAGAACGCGACGAACGCGCGCAGCGCGAGTCGCCTCGCGACCAGACGCGGCGCCAGCGTGAGATGGTCGAGTTCCTCAGTGGCGGCATACGCGACGGCCCGGCGGAGCGCACCCTGAGCGAACACGACGTCCGCGTCCGTGAAGAGGAGCCACTCTCCGCTCGCGCGGTCGGCGCCGCGCCAGAGCGCGTGATTCTTGCCGAGCCAGCCCGCCGGCAGCTCGTCGACGCGGAGCACCAGAAGCCGGCCGTCCTTCGCCGCGAGCTCGCGGAGGACGTCGCCCGTCGCGTCGCTCGAGCGATCGTCGATGACGATGATCTCGAGGTCGGGATAGTCCTGCTCGAGGAGCGATCCGAGCGCACGCGCGATCGTCGTGCCCTCGTCGCGCGCGGGCACGACGACGGAGAGCCGCGGCAGCCTCGGGGGCTCACCAAGCGCGGGCAGCTTCGGTATCGCGTTGCGATGGCGGATGAGCAGCACGAACGGCACGACCACAGCGAGGAAAACGACCGCATCGAAGATCGTCAGCGCAAGCGGGGGAGTCACCAGATCAAGCTAGCCCACCCGATGGAGTACTCACACCAATGGGGGAGGTGACCCCTCGAATTCCCCCATTCGCGTCCCCCGCGGAGGCCGCGATCAGTACGTTCTGGGCGTTCCCGGATGCGCCTGGCGTCCCTAGCGTCTTCAGCGTGATACGAAAACTGCTCGCCGCACATCCACGTGGCGCGACGCCGCGGTACGCCGCCGCGGTCATCGGGGCCGCGTTCGTCTACGGGATCGAACAGCTCCTCACCGACGATTTCGCGCGCTGCGTCGTCGCTGACTTCGCGTGGACCGCGGCGGCGATCGGTGCGATCTTGGGCACCGGTCGTGCCGTGCGCGCATCGAGAGGCAGCGACCGCATGGTGTGGCTGCTCTTTTGCGCGGGCTCGGTGTCCTGGCTCGTCGGTCAACTCCTGCGCGACCTCGTGGATGTCGGCGGCCTCCAGATGCCATCGCCGCTCCTCGCCGATCTCGGTTTCATGACCGCCGCGCCGGTGTGGACGATCGCCCTGGTGGTGCTCCTTCGCAGACACGGTCAGAAGCTGACGCTCTACGCCCTCGTGCTCGATGTGGGCGCGGTCGTCCTGACCCTGGGCGCGGCCGTGACGCTTTTCCTCGCGACGACGCTCGCCACCGATGTCGCCCGCGACCCGCAGGCGTCGGCGGTCGCGTTCCTGTACCCGCTGCTCTACGTGGCCGCGACGGCGGCTGCCCTCTCCGCCGTGTGGGGAGTGCCGCAGCTCGAGCCACGCGGCGCGGTGACGTCGCTCTTCGTCGGCCTCGGCCTCAACGCGCTCGCGTTCGTGCTCTATCTGCCCGCAAACGTCGAGGGCACGTTCACGGCGGGGACCCCGGTCGACGCTCTGTGGCTCGTCGGGATCGGCGCCATCGGCATCGCGGGCGCGCAGTGGGTCGAGGACCGCGAGGACGGTCGGAACAGCCGGCTTTCCGGTGCGGCCGTTCACCTCTCGCGTATGGTCCTGCCCGGGGTCGTCGCCGCGGCGTGCTCGTTCCTCCTCATATACACGGATGTCCAGCGCGTCCCCGGACGGTTCGCGGACCTCATCGACGGCGCGGTCGCCCTGACCGTGCTGGTGCTCGCGACCCGCGCCGGGCTCGCCCTCTACACGAACTGGCTGCTCGGCGAGCGCGAGCGTCGCCGCGCCGAGGAGCTCGCCATCCTCTACGACGTCGGTCTCGCGACCGCCGGCGAGCTCTCGCTCGAAGAGCTTGCGAGTCTCATCGCGCGTGAGGCGACGGCCCTCACGGGCACCGATGGCGCGATGGTCGCGCTCGCGGAAAAGGGTGAGGGTTTCGTCGTCCGCGCCGTGCACAACGCGCCGGCGCTCGGCCTGCGCTCGTCCGTCGGTGAGGACCTCCGGGGTATCGCCCTGGAGAGCCTGCGCACGCGCGACGTCGTCGCCGCGAACGACTACCGCGACCACTCCGACAGCAACCCGGCGCTCCACGGCGTCATCGCGTCCGCGATCGCAGCGCCGCTCATCGCGCACGGCGAGATCGTCGGTACGCTCACGGCCTATCTCTCGCGACCGCGCGTCTTCTCCGAGGAGGCACAGCGCCTCGTCCGCCTCTACGCGGCGCAGGCGGCGATCGCGATCGCGAACGCGGTTCTCCTCGCCGAGACGCGGCGGCTCGCCCGCGACGACGACCTGACCGGCGTGCTCAACCGCCGGAGCCTCCTCGAGCGTCTCGAGGTCCAGATCGCGGACGCGACGCGGCACGGCGAAACGTTCGGCGTCGTCCTCTGCGATGTGGACGGCCTCAAGGCTGTAAACGACTCGGCCGGCCATCTCGTCGGCAACGAGGTCCTTCGGACGCTCGCCCGCGCGATGCGCCAGGCGACGCGCTCGGAAGACGTGGTCGCCCGCTTCGGTGGAGACGAGTTCGTGCTTCTTCTGCCCCGCACCGGTCCGCTCCCCGCGCAGGCGATCGTCGGGCGGATCGCGGCACGACTGCGCGAGGAGCGCTACATGTGGGCCGGCCACGCCAACGAGCTCCCGCGCGCGTCGTTCGGTATCGCGTGGTTCCCGATCGACGGTCGCGACGCCGACGCGCTCATCAGCACGGCGGACGCGCGCATGTACGAGGACAAAGCGGGGGCGCGAACGATGCGTCTCGCCGCCGCGGACGCCGACTGATTCGTTAGGCTTCTCCTCTCACGTCTTGGGAGGAGGGAACCGTGCCGAAGTGCCCCGAGTGCGATGCCGAGGTCACCATCGGCTCCGATGCAGTCAAAGGCGAGATCGTGTCCTGCCCCGATTGCGGCGCGGAGCTTGAAGTGAAGGAAACGGCCCCGGTCGCGCTCGCCCTCGCCCCGGAGGCGGAAGAGGACTGGGGTGAATAGTCCGCGCGTCGGGGTGCTGCTCTCGCGAGTGCGCGTCGAGGAAAAGCTCCTCCTCGCCGAGCTCGAGTCGCGCGGGGTCGAGACGAAGATCATCGACGATCGGGAGCTGGTCCTCGCGGTCGAGCACCGGCCGGAGCTGGGCGTCGACGTCATCCTCGAGCGTTGTATCCAGCATGGCACCGCGCTGTATGCGCTCTCGGTCTTCGACGCCTGGGGCGTGCCGACCGTCAACCGTTACGAGGTCGCCGAGATCTGCGGAAACAAGCTCCTGACGACGATGCGGCTGATC
>DATLPP010000248.1:0-2132 GCA_035535615.1 Candidatus Udaeobacter sp. | reverse complement strand
TCGTCCGCGCGGCGCTCAAACCACTGCCGAAAGATGCGGGGAAGGAGACGCGCGGTCGTGTCCTCATCGTTGGCGGATCCCTGCGCTACCCGGGCGCCATCCTTCTCGCGGCGCGAGCGGCGCTGCGCTGCGGCGCGGGCGTCGTCACCATCGCCGCGGCGCGCTCGGTGGTCGAGGCGATCGCCGGTGCGGATCCGAACGTCACGTTCCTTCCGCTCGCCGAAGCGCAGGCCGGGGTCGTTTCGGCGGCCGCGGCTGCTCAGGTGTCGACGGTTACCAGCGAGCGGACGCGCGTGCTCCTGATGGGACCGGGCCTCGCGCACGCGGCGGGGACCGACGACTTCGTGATCGCGACGCTCCGAAATGCCCGGTCCATCGCGACGGTGATCGACGCGGACGGTTTGAACGCGCTCGCGCGCACCGAGGCGTGGCGCGAGGCACTCCCCGCGAAGACCATCCTCACGCCGCACGACGGCGAGGCCGCGCGCCTCGCGGGCGGCGTCGTGCCGTCCGGTGCCGCTCGCGTGGCCTTCGCGGAGCGACACGCACGCGAGTGGGGAGCGGTCGTCGCGCTCAAGGGACCGGTCACGGTCGTGACCGACGGGAAAAAAACGTACGTGCATGACCTGCCGAACCCCACCCTCGGCGTCGGCGGTTCGGGCGACGTGCTCGGGGGCGCCATCGCCGCGCTCCTGGCGCGCGGTCTTGCGCCGCTCGCCGCGGCGGCCTCGGGTGTCTGGGCGCACGGCCGCGTGGGAGCCCTTCTTGCGAGCGAGACCGGGGAGTCCGGAGCGCTGGCCACGGAGATCGCCGACGCGCTTCCGCGCGCACTCCGTGAAATAGTCGAGGGACGATGACCACCTCCGAGGCTATCCGCTCGACCGTGGCCGACATCGATCTGGACGCGATCGCCTCGAACGTCGAGGCGATTCACGCCCGGTCGAAGGCCGATGTGATCGCCGTCGTGAAGGCCGACGGCTACGGGCACGGCGCTCAAGCGGTCGCCGAGACCTGTTTCGAAGCGGGTGCCGTGATGGTGGCCGTGGCCGAGGTCGAGGAGGGGCTCGCCCTACGCGAAGGCGGTGTCAACGGGCCGATCCTCGTGTTCCTCGGGGCAACCGACTCCTCGGAGGTCGCGCACGCCGTCGCTCAGGACCTGTTCATCGTCGTGTGGGACGTTGAGCGGGCGCGTGCCATCAGCGAGGCGGCGACCGTGCTCCGGCGGACAGCGCGGGTGCACTTCAAGGTCGACACCGGCCTCACGCGGCTCGGCGCTCCGATGAAGGAGGCCGCGGCGCGATATCGGGCGATCGCGGCGCTGCCCCACATTGAGATCGACGGGGTCTTCACGCACTTCGCGACCGCGGACGACCCCGAGCCTTCGAATGACCGCGCCCAGCTCGAGAGATTTAGAGAGGTCTTGAGCGCGCTCCCAGAACGTCCGCGTCTGGTGCACGCCGCCGCGAGCGCCGGTGTCGCGGCGTTCGGACCGATGGACGGCATGAACGCCGTGCGTACGGGGCTCTCGGTCTACGGCCTCCACGCGGCGCCGCATCTCGCGAAGGCGATGACGCTTCGGCCCGCGTTGAGCTGGCGATCGCGCGTACTTCGGATCGCCAGCGTTCCGGCCGGCACCGGCGTGTCCTACGGGCACGAGTACCGGCTTCCCCGCGACGGGCGGATCGCGACCGTGCCCGTCGGGTACGGCGACGGGCTTCCGCGCGTTGCCGGAAACCGCGGCGCGGTGCTGCTTCGCGGCCGCAGCGTGGGCTTCGCAGGCCGCATCTGCATGGATCTCGTGATGCTCGACGTGACCGACATCCCCGACGCGCGCGAGGGAGACGAGATCGTTCTGATCGGCGCGCAGGCCGGTGCACAGCAGACGGCCGAGGACCTCGCCGCGGCCTGCGGCACCATCAATTACGAGATCGTCACCAGCCTTCGCCGGCGCGTTCCACGGCGTTATTTTCGCGGCGGCCAGATCATCGCAACGCGAACGCTCGCCGAGGGCTATCACGGCAGGTGATGCGCCGTCGGTCGTTCGCGCTTCTCGCGCTGGTCGTCCTCTTGGCTGGATGCATTCCCCCTCAGGCGGCGCCCAGCGCTTCGCCTGCCGAATCGAGCGGCACACC
>DATLPP010000247.1:0-3428 GCA_035535615.1 Candidatus Udaeobacter sp. | reverse complement strand
GCCGGCGCCTCTCCGCGGAGATCGAGCGCGAGACACGGGCCGTGCTGCGCAGTTGATCCTCGCGCTCAAGCTCGTCCTGACCCCGGCGCTCATCGCGGTGGCCACGCTCATCGGTCGCCGCTTCGGCCCTTCGATCAGCGGGTGGCTCGTCGGCCTTCCGCTCACATCGGGGCCGGTCTCGCTGTTCCTCGCGCTCGAGCAGGGAACGGGCTTCGCGGCAGCTGCGGCGGCGGGATCGATCGGAGGCGTGGCCGCGTCCGCCGTGTTCGCGATCGCGTATGCCGCGATGGCGCGGCGCTTCGGATGGCCGGCCTCGCTTGGCGTCGCGAGCCTCGCCTTCGCCGTCGCGGTCACCGCGCTTCGCGCGATGCCGCTCGATAGCGGGCTTCCGCTCCCGCTGCTCGCGCTCTACGCCGGCGGGGTCGCGGCCGCGATCCTCGGCATTCGCCTGATCCCGCCACCGCGCGCGCTCGACGAAGCGCCGGCGCCGCCGCGATGGGACCTGCCCGTGCGGATGGTCGTCGCGACCACGCTCGTCGTCGTCATCACGAGTGCCGCTCCACTCCTCGGTCCGCAGCTCTCCGGACTGCTGACGACATATCCGGTGTACGCGGGGGTGCTCGCCGTGTTCGCGCACGCGCAACGCGGTGGGGAGGCCGCGGCGCAGGTGGTGCGCGGGCTGTGCTACGGGATCATCGCGTTCGCGACGTTCTTCCTCGCGATCGGGGCGCTCATCGAGCGCGCGGGCATCCTGCCGGCGTTCGCCGTGGCCGCGATCGGGGCGCTACTCGTTCAGGCCCTCACGTTGACGCGAGTTAGGAGAGGGTCGCCCTCACCGACAGCTTGACGTTCCCCTTGAGCGCGCGGGAGACCGGGCAGTTCTCCTTCGCGTCTTCGGCGGCCTTCACGAAATTTGCCGCGTCCGCCCCGGGGACGTCGCCCTTGACCTCGAGCTCGCTCGAAACGACGGTCCAGCTGTCGCCGATCTTGTCGAAGGTCACCTTCGACCGCACCTCGAGACGATTCGGCTTGGTGCCCGCACGTCCGAGACCCGCGGAGAGGGCCATCGCGAAACAGGATGCGTGGGCCGCCGCGAGCAGCTCCTCCGGACTCGACTTGCCGCCGGGCGCCTCGGTGCGCGCGCTCCACGAGACGGGGAGATCGGTGAATTTGCCGCTCGATACCGCGGTCACCATCCCGGTGCCGCTCAGAAGATCGCCATTCCATACCGCGCGCGCTTCCCTGGTCGCCGCCATGTCACACCTCCCGATCGCGCACAGGGTACGGATGCGGCGGCTCCTTTGGCAGGAGCCACGGCAGCGCCTCGTCCAGGGGTCGCGCGAGAATCCCGAACTGATCGGCGGTGATATGACCGCGCGCGAACAGCGCGAGCGCCGCGCCGTAGGCCGCGCGTTCAGCTTTGTGACCGGTCTCGCCGTGCTCGTACTGCCACGCCACGAGCGCGTTCCGACCTTCCGTCTTGTCAAAGATGGATCGGCGGAAGTCCTCCCAGGCCGGGCCGCGGTCGGCTTTCTCGATCGCGTGGAGCGCCGCGCGCTCCGCTTGGTGGAACGAGTCGAGGTCACCGCCGGTCACGTGCTGGTCCCAGCCCCAGGCCGCGCGCTCGATGCCCGCCGCGGAGAAGGCGCCGATCTCGGTGATGAACCGCTTGCGCTCCTGCTGGCTCACGTCAGGCCGCGGCGGATTCGCAGTTGTTCGGGCGGGAGGTCGGAAGACAACGGATGACGGCGCGCCGTGCGATTTCGTCACCATGCGTGGCCGCTATGCGTTCACGCACCTCTACGAGTGTCTCCGCGCGCAGGTGATGCCTCACGTTCCCGTCGGCGTGCCAGAGGTAGGCGTTCACGAACAAGGGAACAGTGGATGCCGCTCGGGCATTCCCGCCGATCCGTCAGACGCGCGACGTATCGCAGCGATCCATGTCGCCGGTCTGGTAGCCGGTCGTGAACCACTGGGTGCGCTGCGCGGACGAGCCGTGCGTCCACTGTTCGGGCTGCACGCGGCCCTGCGTCTCCTGCTGGATGCGGTCATCGCCGACCGATTTGGCGGCGTCGATCGCCTGCCCGATCTCGGCGTCCGTGGGCGCCTCGAGGTACCCGGTATCCGCGGCGTGCCGCGCCCACACGCCCGCGAAACAGTCGGCCTGGAGCTCGATGCGGATCGACGCCGCGTTGCCGCTCTGACTCGATGACAGGGTACCGAGCTGGTCCTGCACGTGATGGCCATACTCGTGAGCGACGACGTACCCCTCCGCGAACGGTCCGCCTTGCGCGCCGAAGCGCTGCGTCAGCTCCTGGAAAAAACTGAGGTCGAGGTAGACCTTTCCGTCATCGGGGCAATAGAAGGGACCCATCGCGGTCTGCGCGAGCCCGCAACCGCCCTGGATCGCATCCGTGAAGAGGACGGTCTTCGCCGGGAGATAGGTGTCGCCACGGCGCGTGAACTCGTCGGTCCAGTACTTCTGGATGCTGTCGACGAAACCAACGATGCGGCAGTCGTCGCGCTTGTTGGCGTCGGCGCCCGTCTGGCAGTCCTGCACCGAGGGCGCGCCGTCGACCGATGGGTTCGTGCCGCTGTAGTCGGAAAGCGGATTGACGCCGAGGAGCAGCGCGATGATCAGGATGACAAGACCGAGCCCTCCGCCTCCGACGACGACCGGACCACCCAGACCACCGCCGACTCCCCCGCCGCGTCCGCGCTGATCTTCGACCTGCGACGGATCGAGGGGCGCATTGCCGCGGAAAGTCATGTTCGTACTGAGCGCAATTAGCGGGCCAGCGGCGTAGCCTCGTGCAAATGGCGAAAAAGAGCGAGCCGGCCGAAGGCGTCTGGGAGATCCACGCAGGTGTCCCTCGCGCGAAGAAAGCCACGAAAAAGATCTCGTCCGTCGAGGACCTTCACTACAACAACCCGTACGGCTACACGATCGAGCGGGTCTGGTTCGAGGGGAAGGTCATCTTTGCCACCGAGCAGGGCGAGGTCGAGGTCGACCCGAAGAAGGTCAAGGTCGCGCAGGAATATCAGATCGTCTACGCGGTGAGGCTCAACGCGAAGGGAACGCTCGTCCGCGAGCCGGACCGCGTCCCCGGGCAGCTCAATATCTACGACTCGATCCCCGGCATGAAGAAATACAGTCCGATCTGGCAGTTCAACTACGTGATCGTTCCGCGGGACTACGTTCCGAACGCGCTCCGTTCGGAGCGCGACTGCCTTGCGAGCGGATACCAGATCCGACAGAGCCGCGTCTTCGAGAACTGACCGGTGCTCTAAAGGCCTGCGGTCGCAGGCTGGTGCTCGAGCCACGCCGTCGCTTCCTCTGCGCGGCGGAAACGATGAACGGTGAGGTGCAAGTGCTCGGGCCGCGCGAGGATGAGGGGCAGCTCGCGCCTGCGTCGGCGTGAGGTCTT
>DATLPP010000246.1:0-3949 GCA_035535615.1 Candidatus Udaeobacter sp. | reverse complement strand
GCGCTCGCGACGATGGGCACGTCCGCCCGCGATCTGGCCGGCGCCGCATGCTCGGCGCCCGGGCCACTCGATCACCAGAGTGGCATCGTTCACGACGCGCCAAACATCAACGGCTTCGTCAACGTCCAGCTCGCCGCCGGGATCGCGAGGGCACTCGGCATCGAGTCGGTCTTCCTCGACCGAGACACGGTGCTGGCCGGGATCGGTGAGGCCGTCGCCGGCGCCGCCAAGGGCGTCCGCGACTTCGTGTACGTCACCATCTCGACCGGCATCGGCGGGGCGATCGTCGCCGGAGGCCGAATGCTCCGCGGCACGACCAACACCGCCGGGGAGATCGGCCACTGGCCCGTCAGTCTCGACGGACCACGCTGCGGCTGCGGCAGCTACGGCTGTGTCGAGTCGCTCGCTGCGGGACGATTTCTCGCCGAGGCGTACGGCGTCGACGATGCCGCGCGCGTGTACGCCGGCGCCGCTTCGGGCGATGAGATCGCCATCGCGATCGTGACACGCGCCGAGGCCGCGCTCGGCAACCTGGCGATCGGGCTCGTGAACGGCTTGAATCCCGCACTCATCGTGGTCGGCGGATCGGTCGCGGAGCACGAACCCGCGCACACGCTCGAGCCGATGCGCCGCTCGATCGCGGAGCGCGCATTCCGTGTCGCCGCGGAAGCGGTGCGCGTGGTTCCGGCCGGTCTCGGCCGCGACGTAGGCATGCTGGGTGCGGTGATCAGCGTGCGAGAACGGCTCGCTGGCCGCGCTGAATGGTTCCTCTAGTCTTTTGCCGTAGCGGGGCTTCGCCCCGGTAGGGGCCCCTGCCCCTTGGGAGGCGCACATGAAGGCTCGTGTCGCGATCAATGGGTTCGGCCGCATCGGCCGACAATTCCTGAAAGCGTCGCTCGAACGGCACCCCGAGGTTGAGATCGTCGCACTGAACGACCTCGCCGACCCCAAGATGAACGCGCACCTCTTCAAACACGATTCCAATTACGGGAAGTACCAGGGCGAGGTATCCGCCACCGCGGACTCGCTCGTCGTCGACGGGCGCAAGATCAAGGTGATCCAGGAGCGGGACCCTGCCAAGCTCCCGTGGAAGGACCTTCAGGTCGACATCGTCGTGGAGTCGACCGGATTCTTCACCGACGCGACCAAGGCGAAGGCGCACATCGACGCCGGCGCGAAGTACGTGATCATCTCCGCGCCCGCAAAGAACGAGGACAAGACGATCGTGCTCGGGGTGAACGAGAAGGAGTTCGATCCGGAGAAGCACCACATCATCTCGAATGCGTCGTGTACCACGAACGGGCTCGCCCCGGTCGCGAAGGTGCTGAACGACGAGTTCGGCATCGAGAAGGGCTTCCTCACGACGATCCACTCGAAGACGCTCAGCCAGCGGCTGCTCGACACCGTCGCGAACGATCCACGTGACGCGCGCGCGGCATCGGAGAACATCGTTCCCGCCGAGACCGGTGCGGCGCGCGCGGTCACGCTCGTCATCCCGGAGCTCAAGGGTCGCTTCACCGGCATGGCCTTCCGCGTCCCGACGCCGACGGTTTCGGTAGTGGATTTCACGGCGACGCTGAAACGAGAGGTCACAAAGGAAGAGGTCAACGCAGCGTTCAAGCGCGCGTCCGAGGGACCGCTCAAGGGGATCATGGATTACACCGAGGAGCCGCTTGTCTCGAGCGATCTCAAGGGCGACGCGCATTCGACGATCGTCAGCGCGATGGACACGATCGTCCTCGGCAACATGGTCAAGATCATTTCCTGGTACGACAACGAGTGGGGCTACGCGTGTCGCCTCGCCGACATCACCGAGTTCGTCGCCTCAAAGATGCGCGTCCCGGTCGCCGCTGGCCGCTAGCACGGCCGCGCTCTTTCACAAGCGCACGATCCGGGACGTCGACGTCCGCGGCAAGCGCGCCCTCGTGCGTGTCGACTTCAACGTGCCGCTCGAGAAGGGCAAGGTCGCGGATGACACACGCATCCGCGCAGCTCTTCCCACTCTCAGCGCGCTCATCGAGGGCGGCGCGTCGATCGGGCTGGTCTCTCACCTGGGACGCCCAAAGGGAACCGACGCCAAGCTTTCGCTCGCGCCGGTCGCGAAGCGGCTCGCGGAGATCACCAAACGGGAGATTCCGCTTCTCGACGAATCGGTTGGTCCGGGCGTCGAGAAGGCCATCCGCGCGATGGAGCCAGGCGATGTCGTGATGCTCGAAAACGTGCGGTTCCATCCCGAGGAGGAGAAGAACGATCCGGCGTTCGCGAAGAAGCTCGCGGCCGGATTCGACCTCTACGTGAACGACGCGTTCGGCACGGCGCATCGCGCGCACGCCTCGACCGAAGGCGTCGCGCGCATTCTGCCGGCGTACGCAGGCCTGCTCCTCGAGAAGGAGCTCGTTGCGCTCGGCGGGATCCTTGACCGGCCCGCGCATCCGTTCGTCGCGATCATCGGCGGAGCCAAGGTCAGCACGAAGATGGACGTCCTGCGGTCGCTCGTGCCACGCGTCGACACGCTCGCCATCGGCGGCGGCATGGCGAACACGTTCCTCCTCGCGATGGGCCGTCCGATCGGGCGATCCCTCGCGGAGCCCGATAAGCAGACCGAGGCGCGCCGGGTCATCGACGAGATCAAAGCCGACGGGAAGGAGCTGCTTCTTCCCCTCGACGTGGTCGCCGCACCGTCGGCCGACGCCGAAGGCGCCTCGGGCGCCGCGATCTATGACGTGGATGAAGTCCCGAGCAACCTCGCGATCGTCGACATCGGCCCGCGCACCATCGAGCGCTACGCCACCGTCATCAAAAGCGCGAAGACGATCTTCTGGAACGGTCCGGTCGGCGTGTTCGAGGTGCCGGCATTCGCGAACGGGACGCGGCGGATCGCGGAGCTCATGGCCGAAAGCGGCGCGACGACCGTGGTCGGCGGGGGCGAGTCCGTCCAGGCGGTCGAGGAGGCCGGGCTCGCCGACAAGATGACGCATGTTTCAACGGGTGGCGGCGCCTCGCTCGAGCTGATCGAAGGCAAGACGCTCCCGGGCGTCGCGGCGATTCCCGACCGATGAGCGACACGCGGATCGCGTCGGTCACCGCGCGCGAGGTCCTCGATTCGCGCGGTGATCCGACCATCGCCGTCGACATCGCACTCGCCGGCGGTGCCCGCGCGACCGCGATGGTGCCCTCTGGTGCTTCGACGGGCGCGCACGAAGCGGTCGAGCTGCGCGACGGCGACAAGAAGCGCTATCGCGGCAAGGGTGTGCGCAAGGCGGTCCAGAACGTCGAGCAAACGATCGCGCCCGCGATCAAGGGTAGGGACGCGATGGACCAGCGCGGACTCGACGATGCGCTGATCGCGCTCGACGGGACGCCGAACAAGGCGAAGCTAGGCGCGAACGCGATTCTCGGCGTGTCGCTTGCGGCCGCGCGCGCCGCCGCGATCGCGCAGGGCATGCCTATCTATCGCCATCTCGCCACCGGTTCGGCGAACACGCTGCCCGTGCCGCTCATGAACATCCTGAACGGAGGCAAGCACGCGACGGACTCCGCCGATATGCAGGAGTTCATGGTCGTGCCGATTGGCGCGCCGACGTTCAGCGAGGCGATCCGGATGGGGTCGGAGATCTTCCACGCGCTGAAGGACGTCCTGCACGAGCGCGGGATGTCGACCGGAGTGGGGGACGAGGGCGGTTTCGCGCCGTCGGGGCTCGCGACCAACGAGCAGCCCCTCGAGCTCATGCTCGTGGCCATCGAGCGCGCGGGGTATCGCGCGGGCGAGGATGCCGCGATCGCGCTCGACCCCGCGGCGACCGAGCTCTACCGCGACGGCGACTACGCGCTCGCGCGCGAGCAGCGCTCGCTCGACTCGGAGGGCCTGGTCGCGCTCTACGCCGACTGGGCGAAGCGTTATCCGATCGTCTCGATCGAGGACGGTCTCGCCGAAGACGACTGGGACGGC
>DATLPP010000245.1:0-3496 GCA_035535615.1 Candidatus Udaeobacter sp. | reverse complement strand
CCCATGAAGCGCAGGCCCTGCCCGAACTGGATCACGCGGCTGAAGAATTCACCGCCATGCGTGAGGATGAAGTCGCCGGGCAATGGGTCGGGATCGCCCTGGCCCGGCGGGATGTGCTCGAATCTCGCCTTCACGACCGCTCTGACCCTATCCAGCGGAGGTAGCGCTCCGCGGAATTTTCGATCGCTCCGATCCCTCCTGTGGACACCACCCGATCCCACCAGCCGCCGTAGATCCGGTCGAAGCGGTAGGGACGGACGCGATCGACGATGCGACGGATCTCATCCGCGGGGAGCGGAATGAGATTCGGATAGCTGCGCATGAAGCTGACGAAGCGGACATCCGGCACGACCGTGATCGTGTCGCCGACGAGGAGCGCGCCGCGTCCATCCGCGCCATCCGCCCAATGGAGCGCCGCGCTGCCATCGAAGTGACCACCGCATTGAACGAGCGTGACGCCGGGCAAAAGCTCGCGTGTCCCGCGCCAGGTCACGATCGCAGGATCGTCGCGCTGGACCCACTCGCGATCGGCGAGCGGGACGTAGATCGGTGCTCCACCGAACGCGCGGCTCCACTCGACCATGGCTCCATAGAAGTGCGGGTGCGAGAACGCGATGCCGCCGATGCCGCCGCGCGCACCGATCGCCGCGACCGCGGCGTCGTCGATGTAGCCGACGCAATCCCAGAGGATGTTTCCTTTCGCGGTCTGGACGAGGAGGGCGCGTTGTCCGATGCCGAGCGCCGGAGTCACGCCGACGCCGACCAGTCCGGGTTCGAGCTCGCGGAGCTCGATCCGATGGTCCATCAGACGGAGCTCGTCGACCGTCGTCCATGCCTGACCACCCTGCCGCACGTATTGCCGCTCGTCCTCGCAGATCGGACAGTGCCTCGGTGGCGCCTCGGTCGGCGGCTGCTGGACCGCGCATGTCAGGCAGATGTACGACCTCATTCGGCGGCGGTCGGCTCCACGACGTCGTCCTCCCGGTCGTGTGGCTCGTTCAGGTTGTAATCGCGCAGCGGCGTGAAGTAGGTGACGGCGACGGCCAGCAGCGCCGATGCGCCGGCCACCGCGAACGCGGCGGACGAGCTCGCGATCGCGACGATGAATG
The DNA here is from genome assembly GCA_035535615.1 of Candidatus Udaeobacter sp. Taxonomy (GTDB): domain Bacteria; phylum Chloroflexota; class Limnocylindria; order P2-11E; family P2-11E; genus 3-1-20CM-2-70-9. The sequence goes on along the minus strand of DATLPP010000245.1, from coordinate 2,387 downwards.
AGAGGAACGGTGCGGAGAAGCTGTTCGAGATGAGCACCAGTGTGCGGAACGCCCCGTTCGCGCGACCGCGGATGTTCGCCGGCACTTCGCGTTGCCGCGGCACGAACGCGTAGATGATGAAGCCCATCCACGCGGTCTCCCGGGCCGCGAACCCCGCGACGATCCAGCGCCAGTCGCGCGCAAGGGCCGTCAACGAGACGATGACGCCGGCTGCGGCAGCGGAACCCAGGAGCGTGTGGCCGAGCGGCCGCCCGCGCGCGAGGCGCGGCGCGATGAAGCTCGCGAGCACGGTGACCGCGCCAGCGAGGGACAGCGCGAGTCCGATGGTGACCTCGTCGAGCCCGTTCTCTTCACGGAGAACGTAGAGGACGAGCGTCTGGATGCCCTGCTGGCCGAGGTTCGCCATAAACATGAGCACGAGAAGCCAGCGGAGGATCTTGTTCCGGAACACGAATCGAAAGCCGTCGGCCATCTCGGTCGTGATGTTGCGCGCGGTGATCGCCGCGGTCGGGCGGTGGAGGTCGTAGATCGGCGGCATCAAAAAGAAGACGAAGAGCGTCGGCACGAAGGCGAGGGATGCGATGTACATCGCGTTCGCGGTGCCGAACGCCGCGATCGCAAGGCCGCCGATCGTGGGCCCGAGGATGCGTGCTGTCCGGTCGATCCCGAAGTAGGCGGCGTTCGCGCTCGTGAGCTCGTCGGGCTCGACGAGCGCCGGGATCACGCTGAAGTCCGTCGTCACGCCCCACGCGACCTCGACCGTCCCGAGCAGGAAGCCGATGAAGTACAGGAGGTTGAGGCTGAAGACGCCGACCGCGACCGAGATCGGGATGGTGAGCGTGAGCGCAACGCTGAGCGCGTCGCAGGCGATGAGGAGCTTTCGTTTATCCGCGCGATCGATGAGAACGCCGAGGATGCCGCCGAAGAACACGTACGGAAGCGCCTGCACGAGACGAAGTGCGGCCGCCGCCGCGATCGAGTGCGTCAGGTCAAGGATGAGGAGCGGCAATGCGAGACGCGCGACTTCATCACCGAGTCCGCCGAGTCCAACGGAACCCGAAAAGGCGGCGAACCACGGGTGGCGGAGCGGGCCGAGCCGCATACCCAGCGAGCATACGAACGAGCGCGGGTCGCGGCACGCTGCTTGCGAGAGTCACGACCGACTTAGCACGAGGAGGTTCTAAATGGGCCAGGTAAACGTGAATCCCCCGAGTGGCGGGCCGGTCGTGACGAACGACGGTGGATTTGGCGCTGGAATGATCATCGGGATCATCCTGCTCATCCTCATCGTCCTCGTTCTCATCTTCTACGCCGGTCCCCAGATCTTCAACTCGGGGACGAACACGAAGTCCTTCCTGGACATGCTGTCCATCGCCTGACCGCAACACGCGTTCTGCAAAGTGGTGGCGCCGGGCATCCGCTCGGCGCCATCGCCATGCTTAGAGCATGAAGCGCGTCCTGTTCCTCTGCTCGCATAACGCCGCACGTTCGCAGATGGCCGAGGGTTTTCTTCGTGCGTACGCCGGCGACCGATTCACCGTCCAGAGCGCGGGCACGAAAGCCACCGCGATCCATCCTTTCGCTGTCCGCGCGATGCGCGAAGTTGGGATCGACATCTCCGGTCAATCAAGTAAATCGGTCGACGACATCGGCGATGGCTGGGACGTCGTCGTCACGGTGTGCGACGCGAACTGCCCGATCCCGCCGCGCTCCGGTTTGAAGCTGCGGTGGTCCTTCCCCGATCCGGCTCTCGCCGGCGCGAACGATGAAGAGCGCCTCGCGGCGTTTCGCTCGGTCCGCGACGGAATCCAGAAGAGAGTGAGGTCGCTCGCGGCACGACTCGGTTGATCTTCAGTCCCGGCGCAAATTCGTTACGTCGATGGCGGTCGGCACGGCGAATGCTCGATCGTTCGGTGCGCCTTCTTGAAAGGCGACATCCAAGCGGAGGCCATCGAATGCAGGAGAAGAAGGAACCAGGTCAGGGCGACATGGGACAGCAGAAGCCTTTCCCCGGTGACGAGACGGGCAAGCAGGGTGGCCAGGGCGACGTCGGCAAGAAGGGCGGCAGCGGCGACGTCGGCAGCGAGAAGCCCGCACAGCCCGGCACCGAGAAGAAGTACTAATGCAGTCGAAGGATTTGCCCAAGCGTCCGGGCGAATACGGCCCGGATGACGTCGGCAAGAAAGGTGGAGCTCCGCTCGATAACCCGAGCATTGACGAGCCCACTGACATACCCGACAAGGGTGGCGACGTCAGGCAGCCTCCGGCGTAGTTCCCGCGATACGACAATTGAATACACGTGATGACGTAAGAGCGCCGGTGTTGGCCGGCGCTCTTCGTATCTACGAGCCGTTGTTGAGCGTGTTGATCGATCCCGTCGTTTCGAG
>DATLPP010000244.1:0-5498 GCA_035535615.1 Candidatus Udaeobacter sp. | reverse complement strand
GCGGCGCCGGATTCGCTGGTCGTCGGTTCCGACGTCGGTGACGCTGAGGTCGTGTTCACGGCCTTGCCGGCCGGCGAAGCAGCCCGGCAGGCGCGTGCGTGGCTCGATGACGGCCGCACCGTCATCGACATCGGAAGCGATTTCCGTCTGCGTGACCCGAAGCTGTACGAGCGCTGGTACGGCTACACCCACCCCGCGCCGGAGCTGCTGAAGGAAGCGGTCTACGGCCTGACCGAGCTGACGCGCGATCGCGTGCGGACCGCGCGCCTCATCGCCAACCCGGGCTGCTATCCAACCGCGGCGCTGCTGGCGCTGATCCCCGCCCTGAAGGCGGGTCTCGTGACGGAAGACGTCATCGTCGATGCGAAGTCCGGCGTCAGCGGCGCGGGTCACGCTGTCGAGGACGCCTATCTCTTCGGCACGATCGACGAGAGCGTCCGTCCGTACGGCGTGCCGAAGCACCGGCACACGCCCGAGATCGCGCAGGAAGCCGCAGCCCTTCTCGGCAAGCCGCTCCGGCTCACGTTCACTCCGCACCTCATTCCGATGAACCGCGGCCTCGTCGCGTCGTGCTACGCACCGCTCCGTCCGGGCAAGACCACCAAGGATGTCGCCGACGCATACGCGAGGGAGTACGCCGAGGAGCCCTTCGTGCGCGTCCTGGACAGCTATCCCGCGACGAAGGCCACGCTCGGCAGCAACTGGTGCCTCGTGCACGCACTCGTCGACGAGGACAACTCGCGGCTCGTCGCGTTCGCCGCGCTCGACAACCTGGTGAAAGGCGCCGCGGGCTCCGCGCTCCAGAACTTCAACGCGCGGTTCGGGTATCCCGAGACGATGGGGCTCGAAGCGCTCCCGCTGTGGCCGTGACCAACGACGTCCTCGGATTCACGGCGGGCGTCGCGTCGGCGGGCGTGAAGGACGGAACCCCTCGCCGGACAGACGTGGCACTCATCGCGTCCGACCGTGATTGCGCCGCGGCAGGTGTTTTCACGACGAACGAGGTGATCGCCGCGCCGTGCGTCGTGACGCGGAGGCATCTCGAGCGCGGAAGTCTTCGCGGCATCGTCGTGAACTCCGGCAACGCCAACGCGTGCACCGGCGAGGAGGGGGAGCGGAGCGCGGTCGCGATGGCGAAGGCGGCGGCCGACAAGATCGGTTGCGACCCGCACGAGATCGCGGTCGCGAGCACGGGCGTCATCGGAGTGCCGCTGCCGATCGACCGGATCGGGGCAGCCGTCTCCGGCATGGTCCTCCGTGCTGGTGAGTGGAACGAGGTCGCCCAGGCGATCATGACGACCGACACGAAACCGAAAAACATTGGGATGGATGTGAAGCTCGCGGCGGGGACGGTTCATATTCGGGGGATCGCCAAGGGCGCCGGGATGATCCACCCCAACATGGCGACGATGCTCGCGTTCGTCATGACGGACGCCGAGGTCGCCACGGACGAGCTTCAGGAAATGCTCGAGGATGCGGCGGACGCGAGCTTCAACCTCATCAGCATCGACGGCGACACGAGCACGAACGACACGCTCCTCCTTCTCGCGAACGGCGCGTCCGGCATCGAGCTGCGTGGCGAGGACCTGAAGGAGTTCGGCGGAGCCCTGCGCGGCCTCTGCGAAGTCCTGGCACGCGAGATCCTGGCCGACGGCGAAGGGGTGACCAAGGTCTTCGAGGTCCGTGTGAGTGGCGCGGCGTCGGCCGAGGATGCGCGGCGGGCCGCGCGGACGATCACGACCTCGAACCTGGTCAAGACGGCGATACACGGTGCCGACCCGAACTGGGGACGCATCCTTGCCGCGGCGGGACGCTCTGGCGCCAAGGTCGATCAGACGAAGGCCAGCGTCCGCATAGCGGACGTGTCGGTATTTGCCGATGGCACGCCGCGCGCGTTCGACAGCGATGTGGTGCGCCGGGTCTTCGAGAAGAAGGACATCACGATCGGCGTGGATCTAGGCGTGGGCTCCGAGTCGGCGCGCGCCTGGGGCACCGATCTCTCCGCCGAGTACGTGCGGATCAATGCCGAATACACCACGTAAGGACCTGCTCGTGCTGAAGATCGGCGGATCGGTCGGAGCCGAGAACGACGCCGCCCTTGATGCGGTCGTCGCACTCAACGACGGGGGTCACCCGCTCGTCGTGGTGCACGGGGGCGGGCCCCTCGTTGGCGAGTGGGCGGAGCGAATGGGAATGGAGACGCGGTTCGTGCGAGGCCTTCGCGTGAGCGATGCCGAGACGCGCGACCTCGCGCTGGCGGTGCTCGGCGGGCTCGCGAACGGACGCGTCGTCGCCACGCTCATCGGTCGCGGCGTTCCCGCCGTCGGCCTCACCGGCATCGATGGCGGGATGCTCCGCGCCGAGCGGGAGGACGCGGAGCTCGGATTCGTGGGCCGCGTGACCCTCGTCGACAGTGCGCTCGTCGAAGAGCTCATCGACGCCGGGCGCGTGCCGATCGTTGCGCCGGCCGCGCTCGACCGCACGTCCGGGGAAGTGCTCAACGTGAACGGCGACGCCGCCGCGGGTGCGATCGCCGCCAGCCTCGGCGCGCGGCTCCTGGTATTCGTGACCGACGTGCCCGGCGTCCGCGGCAAGGATGGCCGCGTGATCCCGCAGCTCGACGCGGATACAGCGCGCGCTCTCGTCGACGACGGAACGATCGAAGGAGGCATGCTCCCCAAGGTCGAGGCCTGTCTCATCGCGGCCGCGGCGGGATGCCGCGCGGCCATCGTCGCGACGCGCGGGGTCGACTCCGTCGAGCGCCTCCTCGCCGGCGAGCAGGTCGGGACCGTTTTCGAGGCGGCGGCATGAGGGAAACGCTCGCGCGAAAGCACCACCGTCAGCAGGCGCTCCTGCGCGTCGTCTCACAGCAGCGGCTCTCGACGCAGGCCGACGTCGTCCGTGCCTTACGTGGAGCGGGCTTCGCCGCGACCCAGGCGACGGTCTCGCGCGACATCGTCGAGCTCGGCCTCGTGAAGGTCGCGCGCGACGGGACGCACGCGTATGCGCCGCCGTCCGCGGCCGCACCCGGGGGCGGAATGGAGCGCCTGCGCCGGTTCTGCGAGGACTATCCGGTCGAGGGCGCGCTCGCCACAAATCTCGTGGTGTTGCGATCGCTGCCGGGGACGGCGAACGCGCTCGCGGCCGCGCTCGATGCGTCGCGTTTGGACGAGGCAGTCGGAACGCTCGCCGGCGACGACACGGTGTTCATCGCGGCGACCACCGAACGGCACGCGCGCGCGCTCCTCGGACGCCTGACGACATTCGGCATCGCGCGAAAGGGCACGAAGTGAAAAAGCAGTACGCCGGAGAAACGTGCGTGCTGGCGTACTCGGGTGGGCTCGACACGAGCGTCGCCGTCGCGTGGCTGCGCGAAACGCTCGGCTTCGAGGTCGTCACGTGCACCGGCGACCTCGGTGCGACCGGCGATCTCGATGCCGTGCAGCGGAAGGCGATCGCGAGCGGCGCGCGGAAGGCGATCGTCCAGGACGCCCGCGACATCTTCCTTCGCTACTTCGTGTGGCCCGCGTTGCAGGCCGGCGCGCTCTACGAGGATCGCTATCCGCTCGCGACCGCACTCGGCCGTCCGCTGCTGGCGAAGCTTCTCGTCGACGCGGCGCGCGCCGAAGACGCGCGGTTCGTCGCGCACGGATGCACCGGCAAGGGCAACGACCAGGTGCGCTTCGATCTGGCGGTCGGCGCGCTCGCACCCGATCTGACGGTGATAGCGCCGATGCGCGGCGGCATGAACATGACGCGCGACGAGGAGATCGACTATGCCAAGAAGCACGGCATCCCTGTCGAAGCGACGAAGAAGAGTCCGTACAGCGTCGACATGAATCTCTGGGGCCGTTCGATCGAGGCCGGCGTGCTCGAGGACCCGTGGGGAGCCCCGCCGCGGGACATCTTCCAGTGGACGGTCGATCCCGACGAAGCGCCGGCGAAGCCGCGCGAGGTCGAGATCGGGTTCGAGGAGGGCGTACCGATCACGCTGGACGGCGAGAAGGTCGAGAGCGTCGACCTCGTGCAGCGTCTGAACGAGCTCGCCGGCAAGCACGGCGTGGGGCGCATCGATATGGTCGAAGACCGTCTCGTCGGGATCAAGTCTCGCGAGATCTACGAAGCCCCGGCCGCTGTGCTGCTGCACCAGGCGCATCGCGCGCTCGAATCGCTCGTGCTCACGAAAGAGGCGCTTCGCTTCAAGGCGCAGGTCGGGCGCGAGTACGCAGAGCTTGTATACAACGGTCTCTGGTTCTCGGCGCATCACCAGGATCTCGCGGCGTACGTGCGCAGCACGCAGCGCTTCGTGACCGGAGAGGTCCGTGTCCGGCTCGACCGCGGGACAGCGACCGTCGTCGGCCGGCGCTCCCCGCATTCGCTCTACTCGACGTCCCTCGCGACCTACGGGAAGGGCGATGCGTTCGACCACCGGGCATCGGAGGGATTCATTCGCGTCTTCGGATTGCCGCTCCGCACGCAGGCCCGGACGCAGGCGCTCTGGGGCGAGGGGAGCGAAGCATCGCTCGACATACCGCGGAAGGCGCTCTCCGCGCCAACGAAGGCGGGGCGGACCAAACGAAAGAAGTGAACGAGGAGAAGAAGCCACTCTGGTCCGGCCGGTTTAGCCAAGGCCTGGACCGCTCGATGCTTTGGTTCACGAGCTCGCTGGAGCTCGACCATCGCATCCTGCGATACGACGTCCGCGGCAGCCTCGCGCACGCACGGATGCTCGGCCGGCAGGGGATCCTCGCCGCGGACGATCTGAAGCGGATCGTCGAGGGGCTCGAGCGCATCCTCGAGGAAGTCGATCAGAAGCGGTTCACCTGGCCGAGCGATGTCGAGGATGTGCACACGGTCGTCGAGCATCGTCTCCGAGATCTCGTCGGTGACGTCGCGGGAAAACTGCACACCGGGCGGAGCCGCAACGACCAGATCGCTCTCGACCTGCGGCTGTTCACGATCGACGCGCTCGACCAGCTCGACGCAGCGATCCTCGATCTCGCGCGTGCCCTGGTGGAGCGGGCGGCCGACGAGACCACCACGCTGATGCCGGGCTATACCCACCTGCAGCGCGCACAACCCGTATCTCTCGCGCATCACCTGCTGGCGCACGTAGAGGCATTGCGACGGGACCGGACGAGGGTGGCGCAGGCACGGGAGCGCACCGCGACGTCGCCCCTCGGTGCGGGAGCTCTCGCGGGCGCGCCCTACCCGCTCGACCCGCGATCGGTCGCGAATGAGCTCGGGCTTGTCCAGGTCTTTCGCAACAGCATCGACGCCGTCTCCGATCGTGACTTCATCGCGGATTTCGTCTATGTGTCCGCGCTGACGGCGATGCACGCATCGCGTCTCGCCGAGGAGCTCGTGCTCTGGACCTCCTCTGAGTTCAGCTTCGCCGAGTTTGCCGATCAGCACGCGACCGGGTCGAGCATCATGCCGCAGAAGAAAAATCCGGATGTCGCCGAGCTCGTGCGCGGTCGCGCCGGTCGCCTCCTTGG
>DATLPP010000243.1:0-8591 GCA_035535615.1 Candidatus Udaeobacter sp. | reverse complement strand
AGGATTCTGCAGTGGCCGCGGGTAGACCCCCTGTCCAGTCAATGCGGCCCGGTGCCGGCCGGACCAGTGCACGTGCTCGTCCTCGCGGATCTTGAGCAGGAGATCGAGCTTCTCCGCGAACAGCGAGTCGTAGTCGTCGAGATCGAGGCCGAACAAGGGAAAAGCTTCGATGAATGAGCCGCGGCCGACGACCATCTCAGCGCGCCCCTGCGAAATTAGGTCGAGCGTCGCGAACTGCTGGAACAACCGCACCGGATCGGCCGCGCTTAGGACCGCCACCGCGCTCGTCAGGCGAATCCGCTTTGTCCGTGCCGCGGCGGCTGCCAGGATCACGGCCGGCGCCGAGTCCAGGAACTCCTTGCGATGGTGCTCGCCGACCCCGAATACGTCGAGGCCGACCTGATCGGCGTGTTCGATTTCTTCCAGCAGATCGCGCATACGATCCGCCTGACTGACCGCGACGCTGGTCTCCGTTAACGCTGCTGCGAAGCTATCGATGCCAATTTCCATATCGCAAGTCAGAACAAGACTTTTCGCCGAGTTGTTCCCAGAACTGCCCGGTTTTTCGCGTCCTAGACACTTAGGGCTGTGCCGCAACTCGCCCGAACCAGCCCGTGGTGGGCGGCCCTCGGTGGCATTGGCGCATCGTTCCTCGCCACCGCAGTCATATTCACTTTGCTTCTGCCGGCCACCTTGGTCGATTTCGCTCCGCTCAGCCGCGAGCGCGCGTTCGAGTGGTCCGGTCTCGCGGGGAGCGCGGCCGCGATCGTCGTAGCGCGGATCTCCGGAGGCTGGCGCGCCTTGGCGATCGTCGGCCTGTGGTTCGGCGCCGTGCTCGTGTACGCGATCTCGCAATCCATCCAGACGTACGACGCATGCCTGCGGGAACTCTGCCCGTTTGGCGACTATCCGACGTCGCACCTTGACGCCGTGATTCGCCAGTGGCCCGCCGCGGCCGGAGCGGTGCTCGGTCTGATCGCGTCGGCGCGTAGGTGGTCCACAAGCACCGGGACGAACGCGCTGCTCGAGGCCGCAGGGGCACTCGCGATCAGCAGCGGGGTGGTCGCGGTGATCTTTAGATTCAGCGACGCGAGGGCCGGACCCATCGCGGTGCTCGGGGAGGCTTCGGCGCCGATGTTCATCGCGTTGTTCATCGGCTGTCTGGCAGCGGCCGCCCTGGTGATTGGAATCCGCTCGGAAACCCCGCTTCTGAGCGGCGCGCGGTTCGCGGCCGTCGCTGTCGCGGTCGAGGCGCCTCATGTCGTCGCGTACGCGTTCGAGCGTGGCCCGCGCGAGCTCAAGGGCCCGGTCTTGATCGCGGTCATCCCGCTTGCGGCGGCCGTCGGCGTCGCCCTCGTCGGCGCCAGCTTGGCGCGGTTGCTCCGTTCACCTCACCCGCGGTAGCCGCCCCAGCATCGCCAGTCCGGCGATCAGTCCGGCTCGAGAACCTCGGTGGCCGCCTGGTATGTGCCGAGCGGCTGGATCCATTCGCAGCACGTGCGCATGAGCGCGAGCGCTTCTTTCGCGGGCCACGCGGTCGGGTCGCCCTCGAAGTCGAGGTAGAAGACGTAGTCCCACGGCGCGGAGCGGCTCGGCCGCGACTCGATCTTGCTGAGCTGGAGCCATGCGGTCGCGAAGGGTTGGAGCGACCGAACCAGCGCACCCGGAAGGTTCGCGGTCTTGTACACGAGGCTCGTCTTCGTGGGTCCCTTGCGAAGCACGGCCGGAATGCGATCGGCTATCTCGCGATCCGTCGCCGCGGCGACGGCGAAGAAGCGAGTGAAATTGTCGGTCGACGTCTCGATCGATTCTTCGAGGACGTCCAGACCGTAGCGCTCCGCGGCACGCCGGCTCGCGACGGCTGCCACCGCGGGATCCTTCAGCTCGGCGACTTCGGCTGCCGCCCCCGCCGTATCGAACGCGACCTCCGGCCGGATCTTGTGCAGCCGCAGGAAGTCTTCGACCTGAGCGAGGGCCTGCGGGTGCGACCGCGCCACGCGGATGTCTTCGAGACGCGCGCCGCGCACGCCGAGCAGGCAATGCCGAACGCGAACGATGATCTCGGCGACGACCTTCGCGCCGCTGTGCTGGCGCAGCAGGTCGTACACGTCGGCGACCGAACCGGCGTGCGTGTTCTCCACGGGCACGACCGCGGCGTCGACCTCGTGCGCCTCGAGCGCCGCGAACACCTCGGCGAATGTGCGGCGCGGCAGCAGAGCCGCCCCGGGGAACAGCGCCGCGGCCGCTGCCTCCGAGAAGGCGCCCGCGAGACCTTGATAGGCGATGCTCGTCAGGGGTAGACCGCCGTGCGCCATTCCGGATGCGCCTTGTCGTCACCGTGCGCGATCCCGAAGTAGACCTCACCGATCTTCTTCGCGATCGGACCGATCTGACCTTCGCCAACCTGGCGCCCGTCGATCTTCACGCACGGAGCGACCTGCGCGCCCGTTCCGCAGAAGAAGACCTCGTCCGCGACGTAGAGCTCGGTGCGGTCGATCTGACGCTCCTGAACGAGAATGCCGAGCTCCGCCGCGATCTCCAAGATCGAGTCGCGCGTGATGCCCTCGAGGATGTCGTCCGTCACCGGCGGCGTGACGAGCGCCCCCTCCCGCACCATGAAGATGTTCGCGCCGCCACCCTCGGAGACGTGCCCGTCGGCCGTGAGGAAGATCGCCTCGTCGGCTTCGTAGTCATGCGCCTCATCGACGGCGAGTGCGGTGTTGATGTACGCGCCGCTGAGCTTGGCCCGCGCCGGGATCGCGTCGTCGGAGATGCGGCGCCAGCTCGCGGTTCGCGCGGCGAGCCCGCCGGTCGGCAGATAGGCGCCGAGCGGGAACGCGTACATGCCGAAGCCGTCCCGTAGCCCCTGGAGCGCGACCTTCACCGACCGCGCCGCCTTGAACGCGAGCGGCCGCACGTACACGTCGCTCTTGAAGCCGTTCTTCCGAAGAAGCTCGAGCGTGATCTCGCAGAGGGCCGCGGGATCGCCCGGCAGCGCGATGCGCATGATGCGCACGGAGCGCGCCATGCGCTCGAAGTGCTCGCGGAGCCGAAAGACGTAGAGCTGTTCCTGTGCCGGGTTCCAGTAGGCGCGGATTCCTTCGAACACACCTGTCCCGTACTGCAGCGCGTGCGTCGCGATCGAGACCTTCGCGTCGCCGAGCGGCGTGAACTTCCCATCGAGATAGGCCACGCCGGTCTCGGGAATCTCCTGTCCGACCGCCGCGACCTCGTTCAGCCGTTGCTGCACCGTGCTCGCCATGCGACACCTCCTGAAAACAAAAGACCCCCCATTTCGGGAGGCCTTCACGCTGCCGGGCGCATGAGAACGCGAACGCTAGGCGCTGGCTCTGTGGCAGTCAAGGTCACACGCGACCGATCACTTCTTCGCGCTGCCACACGCGGCGCGCGAGCTCGAGCGCGAGTACGTCGACGACCACGAGTCCGACGCCGAGCGCGAGGAGCGGCCAGCCCTCGCCCAGCTGCGAGGCCACGAATCCGAGGCCGGCGAACACTGCCGCGGAGAGCGCGATCACGACCCCGGCGATCTGCTGCGCGGCCCGGCTCGATTTCACGCGGGCGGCGACGATCATCGTGATGCTGCCCGTCGTGACCAGATAGAGCAGCGACAGGACGACGATCGCGTACAGCAGCTCCAGTGTCAGGGCGTGGGCGACTCGCGCGGCGCCGTAGCGATACGCGGCGAGTGCGTAGCCGGCGGCGAGCGTGACGACGCAGGCGATCATCACCGGCACGACCATCCCGACGAGCTTTCCGAGGACGATGTCGAAGTCCCGGATCGGCGCGGCGAGGAGGGGGACAAGCGTCCCGTTCTCCTTCTCGGCCGAGAACGTCGCGGCGATGAGCGCGACTCCTGAGAGCGCCGGGAAGAACACGCTCTGGAGCGCGAGTCCGACGAGCGTCAGGTCGCCGGCCGGTCCGGCGGGGATCCCGCGATTCGAGAGGACGAAGAAGAGCGGAATCACCACGAAGATGCCCGTGCGGAGGAGCGAGGTGCGATCGAGGAAGACTTCCCAGCGGATCTCCCGCCACGCGATGAGCCACCACTTCATCGGCGGGCCTCCGCGAGGATGCTGAGGTACGCATCTTCGAGCGAGCGCTCTTCGGCCGACAGCGAGACGACCCGCATGCCGGCATCGAGAAGCGCGCGCAGAGCCGCCGGATTCACCGACGCCGGGTCGTCCGCGTCGAAGCGGAGCGCGGTGAGCCCGTCACGCGCGCTCGCGTTCTCGGCCGGGATGCCCGCGCGGGCGAGCGCTTCCCTCGCGATGACGGGATCTCCGGCGAACGCGACGGTGTAGCTCGGCCGGCCGGCCGCGCGGACGTCGGCGGTCGCGCCGGTGCGGAGGACCTTGCCCTTGTAGAGGACGACCACGCGGTCGGCGATGCGCTGCGCTTCGTCGAGGTCGTGTGTGGTCAGCAGGATCGCGCGGTGGCGCGCGCGGAGCGAGATGATGAACGCGCGCAGCATCTTGGACATCTCCGGGTCGAGCGCGGTCGCGGGCTCGTCGAGAAGCAGGACCGGCGGATCGTGCACCAGGGCTCGCGCGATCGCGACCTTCTGCCGCATGCCGCGGGAGAACGTCGCGAGCTTGCGACTGAAGACGTCGTCGAGCCCGAGAAGCTTCGCGAGCTCCGCGGACCGCACGTCGGGGCGCGCGACGTCGTACAGCCGCGCGAAGAAACCGAGATAGGCCCGCAGGGTCATGCGTTCGTAGAGCGATGGCTGATCGGTCACGAAGCCGCATCGCGCGCGCACGGCGTTCGCGTCCTTTTGCACCGAGATGCCGTCGACCTGGACCTCGCCCTTACTCGGCGCGAGGATCCCGCCGATGATCCGGCTGGCGGTCGTCTTGCCCGCGCCGTTCGGCCCGAGGAGCGCGACGATCTCACCCGGGTGGACCTCGAACGAGACGTCGTCGAGGGCCATGGTCCCGTTGAAGCGGCGCGTGAGGTGCTGCACGTCGATCACTCGTCGAGCATACGTGCGTTATGAGCTAGCTTTTGTTGGAGGTGGATGTCGTTCTCTCGCTGCACGGCCGCGCGGGGACGGCGCTCGTCCTCTATTACACGGCGGTGGGTCTCTGGGGCCTGTACCTCGGCGTTCGCGACTCGGGTCCCACCCCCGGATTCCGTGGCGCCGTCGCTATCGCGGTGATCGCGTCGATCGTGCAGGGTGCGCTCGGGTTCCTGGTCTTTTTCTTCCTTCGCCCTCCGCCGGAGCTTCTGCACATCCTGTACGGGTTCGCGGTCGCCCTCGCCATGCCCCTGGCCGCGTCGCTCGTCCGCGACCGCGCTCCCCGCGGCCAGTCCGTCGCGCTCGGCCTGGCGGCGCTCTTCACCGCGGGACTCGCGATCCGGGGCATCATCACGGCATGACGACCGACGTGGCGCCTGCGATCGACGAGCACCCGGACACCTCACCCGCGGCGCTGCAGGCCCTCCGCGGCGACTTTCTCTACTTCAACGTCGCCGGCTCGGGCCCGACGTTTCCGGTCGCGCAACGCGCCGCCGAACGGTTCCGCACCTGGCTGAACGAGGTGGGAATGTTTGGACAGCTTGGCTACGCCGCGTACAACGCGGCCCTCGACGCGACCCGCGCGGACCTCGCGGCGGCGCTCGGGGATCGTGAGGGCGCGGCCCGCATCGCGCTCGCCCAGTCGGCGACGGATGGACTGAACACGCTCGTCGCCGGCCTCGACATCCCGCCGCGGTCGCTCATCCTCACCACGCTCGAGGAGCACGGAAGCGCGCTCTATCCGCTGCGCCGGCGCGCCGAGCTCGGCGACGAGCTTCGCGAGATCGGGTGGCACCGCGACCCCGACCGATTCCTCGACGAAGTTCGCCTGGGCATGCGCGACGGCGCTCGCGCGCTCCTCATATCGGCGGTGTCGTGCAAGACGGGCGACGTGCTGCCCGTTCGCGAGGCGTGCCGGCTCGCGCGTGATGCGGACGCGATCTCGATCGTCGACGCGGCGCAGGCGCTCGGGCAGGTGCGCGTCGACGTGGAGGACCTCGAAGCCGATGCGGTCGTGACGCTCGGCCACAAATGGCTGCACGGACCGCTCGCCACCGGCGGGTTCTGGGTGCGCGACCTCGCCCTCTTCGCCCCCACACGCCTCGGGTGGCGGTCGCGCCTGGAGCTTCCGACCGGAAGCCGAGACTACAACCCGAACGCAACGCGGTTCGAGACCGGCACCGTGGACGCCGCCGCATTCGTCGGACTGCGCCAGACCCTCGTCGTGCATCGCCTCCTTGGCTCATGGGTGTCCGAGCGCGTGCGCGCCCTGCGCCACCGCATGCTCGAACGGATCGCCGACCTGCCGTTCACGGTCCGATCGACGCCCGAGGCGCCCACGGGCATCGTCGTCATCGAGCCGAAGGGCGGCGATGTCGCAGCGCTGGTACAACGGATGTGGGACGAGGAGCGCATCGTGGTGAAGCTCATCGACGAACCTGGCATCGCGCCGGCGATCCGGCTTTCCTTCTGGGCGCTGCACAAGGAGAAGGACATCGATCGTCTGGCCGCGGCATTCACCCGCACGCTAGCGGTCGGCGCGCGCTGATGGCGGAGCTCACCGGACACGTCGCGATCGTGACCGGAGCGGGCCGCGGTCTGGGACGCGCCGTCGCGGAGCGTCTCGCCGCGATGGGCGCCGCGGTGGTGCTCGCTTCGCGAAACGCGCCCGAGCTCGATGAGGTCGCGAAGGTGATCAAGCGCGCGGGCGGCAAGGCGCTCGCGCAGACGGCGGACATCGCCGATGAGCGTCAGGTCCAGGAGCTCGTTCTTGCGACCGAGCGATGGGTCGGGCCGGCGACCGTCCTGGTGAACAACGCCGGCATGGTCGATCCGATGGTCCCGCTCGCGCGCTCGAACGCCGCGCTCTGGCTGCGCAGCGTTGCCATCAACGTCGGCGGCACGTACCTCGCTACGCGCGCCGTCCTGCCGGGAATGCTCGATCGCGGGTACGGGCGCATCGTGACGATCTCGTCCGGCGCGGCGGGCCGCCCCTCTGCGGGATGGACCGCGTACGCCGCCGGCAAGGCGGCCATCGTTCAGATGACGCGCAGTCTCGCGCTCGAGCTCGAGGGCACGGGTGTGACCGCGAACGCGTTCAATCCCGGGTACATGGACACCGAGATGCAGGAGCGCATCCGGCGCACCTCGACCGCGGACTTCCCGCGGAGCGACGAGTACCGCGCCGCGCAGCGCGAGGGAAAGCTGAAGCATCCGAAGGAGCCAGCGCGCGCCGTCGCGTATCTCTCGTTGCCATCGACCGAGCGGAACGGCGAAGCGCTGGAGTGGTCGGACGAGGCGTTCCGCAGGGAGGCGGAAGCGAAAGTCCCGGCCTAACGCTCCTGCGACTTGTCTCCGCGCGCCCCGACCGGCTTGAAGTTCTTGCGCTTGTCGATCGCCGCTCGCAGCAGCTTCGCGGTGCCCTCGGGATCGGTCTGTGCCCGGCGCTCCAATTCAGATGCGGGCCGTCCGATGAGGCCGCACGTCGCGCAGTCGCCGCGGCCGTCGAGACGCGCATGGCAGTGCGAACAGTGCACCTCGAACGCGCCGTGCGGCTGAAAGAGTCCCATGAGCTCGGCCTCGGCGATCAGCTCCCTCGCATCGACCATCAGTACGCGAGCACCACTGATTTCTTCTCAAGGTAGCCGTCGAGGCCTTCGATCCCGTGCTCCTTGCCGAACCCGGACTGCTTGGTTCCGCCGAACGGCAGCTGGTCGTACGCGACCTGGATGTCGTTGATCCACGTGTACCCGGCCTCGAGCAGCTCCGCGGCCTTGCGCGCTTTCGCGAGGTCCTTCGTCCAGATCGACGACCCGAGACCGTAGACGCTCGCGTTCGCCTTCGCGATGGCCTCGTCGAGGTCCTTCACGATGAAGATCGGCAGAGCCGGGCCGAAGACCTCCTCGGTCGACATGCGCGAGTCCTCGGGCACGTCCCGGAGGACCGTCGCCTCCATGTACCAGCCCTTCTCGAACTCCTTGCCTTCGGGGCGCTTGCCGCCGGCGAGCACCTTGGCGCCGCGTTTCACCGCGTCGGCGACCTGCGACTCGACCTCCGCCCGCTGCTTCTCGGTGTGCAGTGGCCCCATCTTCACGCCTTCCTTCATGCCATCGCCGACCGGCCACTCCTTGCGGGCGCGATCCGCGATCTTGGTCATGAATTCCTCGGCGATCTGCTCGAAGAGGTAGACGCGCTTCACCGCGAGGCACGCCTGACCCGCGTTGAAGAACCGTCCGATGGCGGTCGCGGCCGTCGCGCGGCGTATGTCCGCGTCGTCGCACACGATCATCGGGTCGCTGCCGCCGAGCTCGAGCGTGACGCGCGTCACGTTATCGGCGGCGAGCTTCATGATCCGTTTGCCCGTCTCGGTCTGTCCGGTGAACGCGATCTTGTTGACCTTTGGGTGCGAGACGAGCGCGTCGCCGATCTCGGCGCCGGGCCCGTGCACCGTGTTCAGCACGCCTGCCGGGATGCCGACGGAGTTGATGATCTCGATCGTCCGCTGTGTCGCCAGTGGCGTCGTCGACGCCGGCTTGAGCACGACGGTGCAGCC
>DATLPP010000242.1:0-16111 GCA_035535615.1 Candidatus Udaeobacter sp. | reverse complement strand
GTCCAGGAAGCGGCACTCCGCGGCGCGAGTGCGGAGCCGGTCGTCGAGCTCGGTCGACCACGGCATCGGGGTGTCGATGTACTCGACGCGATGCATGGTGCGAAGCCCGGTGCCGAGCTCCTCGCCGACGCGGTGCTGGTCCGTGAACGAGAGCGAACCGAGGGAGCGCGCTGCGTCCTCGCCCGAGATGAAGTCCTGGATGTAGTAGGGGACCTCCAGCGTGCGCTTCTCGACGTCGGCCCAGCGGACGGCCGGGTGCGGCACGTTCTTATCGCGCAGGAGCTCGGCGAGGTGCAGGAAGCGGCGCATCCTGCCCGGATGCGGACGGCGATGGACCTTGAACAGGAATTGCTCTCCGACCGGCGTGGTGAGCAGGTACGCGTGATGCGATCGCCCACGCAGCCATGGCTCGACGCGCACTCGTGCGAGCGCGCCGCCGGAAATCTCGTCGGCCGCCTGGGCAACCTCATCCGGCGAGGGCGGGACGGTGAGCGTGCGCATGGCCATCAGCGAATCTAGCGGCGTCGGGCGCTACGCGCAGAGAGTGAGTGCGAGCTGCGCGGCCACCTGTGCGTTCGCGCGGAGAAGCGCGATGTTCGCGTCGAGGGCGCGGTAGTTGGTGGCCTCGCCGAGCGCGCGTAATAGGTAGGGCGTGAGGTCCGCCCCGCGTATGCCGTCGCGTTCCGATGCCGCGATCGCGTTACGTACCTGACCCTCGACCTCGTCACGTGCGAGCGCCGATTCGGCCGGCACGGGAACGCAGAGGAGGAGGCCCGCCCCTCGCGCGAGCTGCTCGCGGGCGATGCGTGCCGCGCCGAGCGCGTCGTTCACGCGGTACTGGAGGCGCAGGCCGCTCGATCGCACGTAGAACGCCGGGAACTCATCGGTGCCGTAGCCGAGCACGGGCACGCCGAGCGTCTCCAGGCGTTCGAGCGTGAGCGCGAGGTCGAGGACGAACTTCGCACCGGCGCTCACGACCACGACCGGATGCCGCGCGATCGCCTCGAGGTCGGCGGATTCGTCGAAGCTTCGCTCCGCGCCGCGATGCACGCCGCCGATCCCGCCGGTCGCCAGCACCTGGATGCCCGCGGCCGCGGCGATCTCGACCGTCGCGGCGACCGTCGTGCCGCCGAGCGAACGCGCGGCGAGGACCGGCGCGATATCGCGGATCGAAACCTTGGCGACGCCGCTCTCGTTCGCAAGCCGCTCGAGCAGCACCTCGCCGGCGCCGACGACAGCGACGCCGTCGTGCAGGGCGATCGTGGCCGGCACGACGCCGAGCGCGCGTATCTCCGTTTCGAGCGCCCGTGCAGTGGTCAGGTTCCGCGGACGCGGCAGTCCATGCGCGATCACCGTCGACTCAAGCGCCACGACGGGCGCGTTCGCCTCGAGTGCTCTCGCGACCTCGGGCGCGATCGTGAGCTTCATCGGCGGCCCGACGCGTGGCCCTGCTCCCCGCTCTCCCCCGCGAGGAGCTCGACGGCGTGGGGGAGCACTGGCAGAAGGACCTCGAGCGATTCGCGGACCGCGCGCGGCGAGCCCGGGAGGTTCACCACGAGCGCGGATCCGACGGCGCCCGCGACCCCGCGCGAGAGCATCCCGTGCGCGGTCTTCTCGAGCGACCTCGCGCGCAGCGCCTCCGCGATCCCCGGCACCTCTCGGTCGATCACGCGCCGCGTAGCTTCCGGCGTCACATCGTTCGGCGAGAGCCCGGTGCCTCCGGTCGTGAGGATGACGTTGGCGCCCGCGTGAAGCGCGCCGAGGATCGCTGTCGCTACGCGTTCGACGTCGTCGGGCACGACCGATTCGTGCACCACCTCCGCGCCCGCCTCGATGAGACGCTCGCGCATCGCCGGGCCGCTCTCGTCGGCACGCTCGCCGGCAGCGCCCCTGGTGCTGACCGTGATCACGCCTGCCTTTACGTTCACGAGTGGCGGTACGTCCCCGACTTCCCACCGGTCTTCTCGACGAGGCGGACATCCGTGAGCGACGCGCCACGCTCGACGGACTTGAGCATGTCGTACAGCGTGAGCCCGGCGACCGAGACCGCCGTGAGCGCTTCCATCTCGACTCCGGTCCGCGCGCTCGTCGCGACCGTCGCTTCGATCTCGATCCCCTCCGCACCGAGGACGAGCTCGACCGAGGCGTGCGTGAGCGGCAGCGGGTGCGCGAGCGGGATGAGGTCGCTCGTGCGCTTCGCCGCCATGATGCCGGCCAGACGCGCGGCCGCGAGCACGTCGCCTTTCGGCGTCGCGCCGTCGCGCACGAGCTCGATCGTGGAAGGCGAGACGCGTAGCAGCCCGCGTGCGACCGCTCTGCGCTCGGTCACGGCCTTCGCGCCGACGTCGACCATCCGCGCGGCACCCTTGCCGTCGATGTGCGTGAGCTTCTTCCGCGCCGGGCTCATGAGCGCTTCAACTCTCGGTGAGGATGACGTCGACGATCTCGCCTTGTTCGACCCGCGACGGGCCGACCGGCAGATCGATGAGGCAATTCGCGAGCGACATCGATCGGAGAATCCCCGAGCCCTGTGGTCCGGTGAGGCGGACCGTGCCGGCGTCCCCGTCGTGGATCCCGCGGGCGAAGACGCGCAGCGATCCGAGCTTGTCGACCGGCTCGAGCAGGCGGGCTTTCGCCCGGGGACGCGAGACGTTCGCACGGCCCTGCATCCGAAGGAGCGCCGGCCGCACGAAGATCTCGAACGTCAGAAGAGCGGACACGGTGTTCCCGGGCAGCCCGAAGATCGGCACGCGGCGGTCGCCGTCCTTGAGCTCCCCGAAGGCGAGGGGGCGTCCCGGCCGGATGGCGATCGCCCAGAAGTCGATCGTCCCGAGCTCGGAGAGCACCGGCTTCATGTGGTCGTGGTCGCCGACCGACACGCCGCCGCTCGTCACGATCGCGTCCGCCGCGAGGCCCTCGCGGAGCGCCGCGCGCAGCGCGTCGGGCGAGTCGCGAACGATGCCGCGCACCCACGGCTCCGCACCCGCCGCGCGGATGGCCGACGCGAGCGAGTAGCGATTGGAGTCGCGGATCTGCCCGCGTTCGAGTGGCGCGTCGAGGTCAACGATCTCGTCCCCCGTCGAGAACACCGCGACGCGCGGGCGCTTGCGCACCCGGATACGAGCGCGGCCGTCCGATGCGAGGAGGCCGATCTCCGCTGCACGAAGCACGGTTCCTTTCGTGAGGATGACCTCGCCCTTCTTCAGGTCCTCGCCGGCGTTGCGGATGGCCATCCCCTTCGGCGTCGCAGCGGCGATCGTCACGAGGTCGCTCGCGTTGTCTGTGTCCTCGACGCGGACGACGGTGTCCGCGCCATCGGGCATCGGCGCGCCGGTCATGATCCGCATCGCCTCGCCCGGCCCGACCGCGCGTTCGGGATACCCGCCGGCCGCGACCTCACCGACAACGCGCAGCTCGACCGGGGCCGAGGCGACGTCGTCGCCACGCACGGCGTAGCCGTCCATCGCTGAATTGCGGAACGGCGGCACGTCGCGATCGGCCGCGATGTCGTCGACGAGCACGAGACCGAGCGCGTCGAGCAGCGGCACTTCCACCGCGGGAAGCGCCGGCACCCCGGCGAGGATGCGCGCGAGCGCGTCGTCCGCGCTCATGAGCTGCTGCGCGGGCTTCGCCGAGGTCGCGCTGATCGGCATGGCGCGAGTTTAGGCCGGGTAGACCGTGATCTCGGTCGCCTTCACGCTCACCCAGACCTCGCCGCCCTCCGCGAGATCGAGCTCCCTGACCGCCGCCGGAGTGACCTCGGCGACGATCGGCATCTCGCCTTCGACGCCGACGCGGACCCGGTCGCCCTGAAAGTCGAGCGCGGACGCGCGACCGCGCCACACATTCCGCGGCGAGCCCTCGGGATGCACACGGTGCAGCGCCACGGCGCGCGGGTGGATCACGGCGAAGACCTCGCCGTCCGGGCCGTCGGCCGACTGAAGCGACGCGCCGCCGGTCAGCCTCACCTGTCCCGCGCTCGCCGTGCCGCGCAGGAGATTCACGCCGACGAGATCCGCGACGTAGCGCGAACGCGGGCGCTGCGTAACCTCGGCGGGCGAGCCGGTCTGGACCACGCGGCCGCGCTCGAGGATCACGAGCCGGTCCGCGAGGGCGACCGCTTCGAGCGGATCGTGGGTGATCACGATGCGGATGCCGGCGAAGGACGCGAGGTGGCGCTTGAGGTCGCGCCGGACGGCGCCGCGCGATGACGCATCGAGAGCGGCCAACGGCTCGTCGAGCAGGAGGAGGCGCGGGCCGGTCGCGAGCGCACGCGCGAGGGCCACGCGCTGCGCCTGCCCGCCGGAAAGCGTGGGCGGTCGCGCCTGCGCGTAGTCGGCGACGCCGAGCCGATCGAGCCAGGATCCCGCGGTGACGCGGGCCTCGCGCGCCGCGACACCGCGAGCGCGAAGGCCGAACGCCACGTTCTCGAGCACGCTGAGATGCGGGAACAGCAGGTAATCCTGGAAGACGACACCGATCGGGCGGCGCTCCGGGGGAAGATGGATATCGCGCGCCGCGTCTTCGAGGACGACGTCGTCGAGCTCGACGCGTCCTTTCGTCAGCGGAACGAGCCCCGCGACGGCGCGTAGGAACGTCGACTTGCCGGCGCCATTTGGTCCGAGCACGGCGACGATCTCCCCGGGCGCCGCTTCGATAGAGACGTCGAGGTCGAGCGTCCCGAGCCGCACCGCGACCTGTGCGGTGAGCATCAGAACGCCCGCAGGTAGCGGTCCCGCATCGCGATCAGGATCACGAGCGAGACCGCAAGGAGGACCAGGCTCAACATGATCGCCACTTCAGGTCGGGTCTCGAGGGCGATGTACACGGCGAGCGGGAGCGTTTGCGTCGTGCCCGGCAGGTTCCCGGCGAACGTGATCGTCGCGCCGAACTCACCGAGGGCTCGTGCCCAGCAGAGGACCGCACCGGCGAAGATCGACGGTCCGATGAGCGGAAGGGTGACGCGTCTGAAGACGAGCCACCGACCGGCGCCGAGAGTCCGGGCCGCGTCCTCGTAGCGGCGGTCCATCGATCGAAGCCCCGCCTCGACCGTCAGGACGAAGAAGGGCATCGCCACGAACGTCGCCGCGAGGACCGCGCCGGCCGTCGTGAACGGGAGGTGGATCCCGATCGCGTCGAGCGCCTGACCGAAGAGGCCGCGCCGGCCGAACGCGAAGAGGAGCGCGACCCCGCCCACGACCGGCGGCAGGATCATCGGAAGCGTCGTCAGCGCGCGAACGACGTCGCGTCCACGGAAGGGAACGCGCGCGTAGACCCACGCGAGCGGAATGCCCAGCAGGACGGCGAGGGCCGTCGCCGCGATCGAGACGACGAACGACAGCCGGAGGGCGGTCAGCGCCTCGGGTGAGAAGAGATCGCCGAGCGCGGTCTCCCAGGGCGCCCGAGAGAGCAGCCCGATGAGAGGGAGGACGAAAAAGGCGACCCCGACCGCCGCTAGAACGACGAAGAGAACGGGCGGGCGCTCGGACCTCATGGCTTCGAGAAGCCGAGCTCCGCAAGCATGCCCTGCGCCGCGGGCGAAAGCAGGTAGTCGACGAAGCCGTGCGCGAGTTGCGCGTTCTTCGAGCCCTTGACCACAGCGATGGGGTACCGCGCCAGGACCTGGTGCTCCTCCGGTATGTCGACGCCGGCGACGCGACCGGCGGCGGACTTCACGTCGGTCACATAAACAATGCCCGCGTCGGCCTCTCCGAGGCTCACCTTGTTCAGCACCGCACGGACGTCCACCTCCTGGCTCGCGGGTCTCGCCGTTACGCCCGCCTTGCTGAGCGCGTCGAGTGCGTACCTGCCGGCCGGCACCGTCGGCGCCGCGAGCACCAGGAGGAGATCGGTCCGCGCAAGATCCGCAAGGCTGCGGACATTCTTGGGATTGCCTGGGGCCACCGCAATCGCGAGTCGGTTTGTCGCGAACACCGTGGGCGTCCCGTCGGCCAGCTTCGCATCGACGGTCTTCTGCATGTTCGTCTCGTCGGCGGAGGCGAAGATGTCGGCGGGCGCGCCGTTTGTGATCTGCGTAGCGAGCGTCGACGACGATCCGAAGTTGAAGACAAATCGGACGCGAAAGTTCGTCTTCGCAAACCCGTCGCCGGCCTGGGTGAAGGCATCCGTAAGCGATGAGGCGGCGAATACGTTGATGTCCTTGATCTGCGGTGTGCCGCTCGCGTTTGGTTCCGCGCACGCGGCAATGAGCAGCGCGGCGGCGGTGACGATCGCGAGCCGCGCGCGCACTTGTTTTACGTCGACCTGCGGGCGCGCCGACCGAGCTCGACGACCACGTTCGTCGCCTTGACGACACACACCACGGCGCTGCCTGGCCCGAGCGCGAGCTCGGTCGCGGCCTCCGCCGTCATGAGGCTCACGAGCCGGTGCGGTCCCGCCTGGACCTCGACGACGGCGGCGACGCGGTCCTTCTCAACGCGGGTCACGACGCCGGGGAACCGGTTCCGCGCGGACTGCGCGACGATGGGCCGCTCGCGTTTTCGTCGATCCTCCTGGAGCCTTCGGACTTCGGCCAGCGCAACGAGGCGCTGGCCGCCGGCCGATCGCCGCACGCGCAGCCGTCCGGAGCCGGTCCACCGCCGGAGGGTGTCGACCGAGACCCCCAGGAGCTCGGCGGCCTCACCGACTCGGACTGAACTATCTCTAGGTTTAGTGGGCTTGGCTGGCATGAATGCCTAGGTATCGTACCTCGCTGCCTACGCCGCGTCGCGCCGCTCACGGTCCATCGATAGCGCTTGCTCGGCGCGCCGGAGCAACACGGTCGTTGTCGCGAGGTCTTCGCTCCAGGTCGCCGCACCGGCCCGCACGTTCCATCGCGCGCTTCCGAAGGCGCGGACCGTCGAGGTCATCGTGCGCATGAGCTCGTCCAGCCGGGCGCGCACGAGCGTGCAGAGGCGGTCCGCTCGCGCGGCACCGCGTCCGTCCGGCGCCACCGCGGCGACGCCCGAATCTCCATAGCGGTAGGCGCTGACGTCGCCACCGAAGAGCGTCGCCGTCGCGCCGAGGGTGGCGCGGATCGCTCGGTGGACCATCGCACGCCGCGTCGACTCGCCGACGCCGTCGACCTCGACCTGCGCGAGGACGACGGCGAATGCCGGTCCGCCGTCGCGCGCCGCCGCGATCCGCTCGCGAACGGTCGCGACGAGCACTCGATCGAGGTAGGCCTCGGCCACCGGGCGCTCGCGCGGCGGGAGCGCCTCCGCGACGACGGGAAACGGGCGGGGCTCGGCATCTCCCAAAAGGCGGACAAGCGTCGGCAGCATCGCCGACCATCGCTCGCGCTCGGCCATCCGCTCCGCAGCACCGAGCGCCGTCAGGCAGACCGTCGCGGCGCCGCCGGGCGAGAGATAGCCGCCTTCGACGAGCGACTGGAGCGCGCGGCCGAATGCACCCGCCGCGAAGGGCAGCCGCTCCGCCGCGATGGCGGCGAGCAATGCGGCCGGGCGGGCCTGGCCCGCGGCGAGGCTCTCGAGCAGATACAGGCGAAAGAACGCCGTCGCAAGTCCCGTGGCGGTCGGGCGAACCGTCGGTCTCCTCCGGTGGTGGTGTGACACAAAGAGCGACCAGAACTTGATGTGGCCCGGGTCGTGCCATTCAAATGCGCGAGATGGGTGAACGCGCTCTCTTGATAGTGAATCCCGGAGCCGGCAAGCGGCACGCCGAGGATGGCGACCTCGCGGAATGCGTGCGCCTTCTCACTGGTGCGGGGTTCGACATCGATCTTCGCGAGACCGGGACGGACGGTCCGACATCGGCCGACCTCGCGAAGGCGGCGGTCGCCGAGGGCTTCCGGATCGTGTTGGTCGCGGGCGGCGACGGCACGGTCGCTCCGGCCGCGACCGCGTTGCTCGAGACGGACGTCACCCTCGGGATCCTGCCCTTCGGCAGCTACATGAACATCGCGAACGGTCTCGGGATCCCGCTGAAGCCGATCGATGCGGCGCGCGTCATCGCGGAGCGGAAGGTCAAACGCGCGGACGTCGGCGAGGTCGCGGGAAAGGTGTTCTTCGAGACCTGTGGCATCGGCATCGACGCCGATATGTTCGGCGCGGCGCGTCTTGCCGAGCGCGGACAGTGGGGCCCGGCGTTCAGGCGGGTCGTGCGGTGGGCAACTGCGAACACGCATCGCGTGGACATCACCGTCGACGGGAAGACCGAGACGCATCGCGTCCTGCAGATCCTGATCGTGAACAGTCCGTACTACGGATGGGCGCTGCCGGTCGTTCCGAACGCGAGCATGACCGACGGTAAGCTCGACGTCGCGATCTTCCCGCGCAAAGGACGGCTCGATCTCATCGGCTGGATGGCGAAGATCTGGCACACCGGCCGCCCGGGCAGACCGCCCCGCGTGCTGCGCGGCAAGGTCATCGAGATCGCTTCATCCGAAGCCATCCCGATCCACGCCGACGGTCAGATCGCGGGGCGCCTCCCGGTCACCGTTCGCTGCTGCGAAGGCGCGCTAGGCGTGTTCGCATGAACTTGCGGCAGATGTCGACCCAGGTGCGCACATGGATACCGATACCGGAGAGCGTCCCCGTCACCTTGCCCTCGCGGAGCGCGATGAGCAGCTCCTGCGGAGTCACAAAGGGCGCGACGTCCACGTAGGCGCTGCCGATCTCGATCGGGCGATGCGAATCGCTGCCGACCCCGCCCGGAAGATCGTGCGCCCGTGCGAATTCGAGCGCGCGCACGTTGCTCGACGAGGCGACCTCGCGAGCGTTGAACACTTCGACGATGTCCAGCTTCGCCGCGACGCGCTCGAGCGCCGCGCGGCGCAGATGCCGGCGGCGATTGCGGCTGAAGGGATGCGGGACGTACGCGAGTCCGCCCTGCTCGTGGATGAGATCGATGGTTTGCTCGGCGGAGAGGCCGGGCGCGACCTTCTTCGAGAGATACAGACCGACGAGCTCGCCGTCGGCGGTCGTGATCTCCTCGCCGACGATCACCTGAAGGCCGGTGTTCATCTCTCGCAGACGGAGACCGCCCTCGATCGTGTCGTGGTCGGTGACGCACACCGCTCCGAGCTGCGCTTTGCGAGCGAGCTCGGCGAAATCGGCTAAAGCGACCCGGCTATCGCGCGAGTACTCGGTGTGCATGTGCATGTCGAGCCTGATGCGGTCCATGCCACACGAGTGTGCGGCAGGTCCCGTGCCGTTCGCCGGAAGTCAGGCCGTGACGCGCTCCACGTCGTCGCCTGCGCCGAACGCGAGAACGTCGATGACCTTCCGTACATCATCGGTCCCGGCGCGATCCATCGCGGCATCGCCCATCAGCAAGGTCGCCCACGCCGCCGTGCTCGCGTCCAGTGCGGGGCGCTGGATGTCCCGTGCCTTCCGGGCGCGAGCCAGCGCCGCAGTGAGCCGGTTGTGCGTTTCTTTTCGGAGACCGCGCCCGAAGTCGCGCAGCCGCGGGTCGATCCCACAGGCTTCGAGCATCGCGCGAAGCAATGCCTGGTCGGAGCCCGAGAGAACACGCGTGACCTCCGCCGCGAGATCGTCCGGCGCGAGCGCATCGAAGGAGCGGACCCGGAACTGATGTTCTTCGTCCATTAGGAACCGCATGAGGTCGGATTTGTCGGGGAACTGGTGGTAGAAGGTGCCGATCCCGACGCCTGCCGCCCGGCAGATCTCGTGAACGCTCGCCCCGTAGCCAGCCTCTCCAAAAGCGACCCGCGCGGCGGCCAGAAGCCGTGCGCGTTTTTCCTCAGGGCGCCGCTGCCCCCGTCCGGTCGTCTGGTTGGTCAGACCAGTAAATGTGGGCGGATCGACCACATCCCGCAACCTTCGTGTTGTCCCCTTCATTTGAAGGGGCGGCGCACACTCCCGTCATGACGAGCGTGGAGGCAAGCCGGCCGGCTCTCGACACGCGTCGGGGCGGCATCGCGGTCCTCAACCCGGACGGGAACGTCACGTGGACCGACGAAGCATGGGGCGCCGACGATGAGGAAACCGGCCTCCCTCGCGTGCCGCTCGGCGGGAACCTCTTGCACGCCTACCGCGGATCCCCCGACCCAAGAGCGCAAGCGATCGCGAACGCGATCGCCGCCGTCTTCGAGGGGAAAGTGACGTATCTCGAAATCGAGCATCGCTCAGACCGCGAGAGCGAGACCTCCTTTCTCACGTCGGTGGCGGCGCTTCGTGGCGATGGCATCGGGGCAGTCCTGATCCACAAAGTGATCGGGGAGGCGACACCCGACCGCGCCCGTCGAGCATCGGACATGAGAGGCGCCAACGGCGGCGCGCCGACCGGCGCAGGCGTTGAGCGGCTGACGCCCCGAGAGCGCGAGGTGCTCGACCTGATGGCAGGCGGCTTGGATAACCGCGCGATCGCGGCGAAGCTAGGGATCCAGTACACGACGGTTCGCGGACATGTCCGTTCCGTTGTCGAAAAGCTCGGCGCGCGCTCGCGGCTCGAGGCGGTGGCGCGGGCATATCAGATGGGTCTGGCGCCGAGTTGACGCAGGTCCGCTTCGCCACGAACGAACAGCAGGTCACCACGCCCAGCCACTTCGCGCTCGTCCATTACGGCGACGGCGAAATGCGCGAGATGGTCCTGGATTTCCTGCGTCCCGCGCTCGAGGATCAAGAGCAGGGCATCTATCTCTGCGGTCCGCCGGGTGGCGCCTCGCGCCTCCTCCGCTTTCTCGAGAGGAGCGCCGACAGGGATCTGGGCGACGAGGTGACCAGGCGGCGGATCGTTCTCGGTCAGGGGGACCGGGACGCGGACCAGCAGCTGCAGAACCTTCTTGATCCTGTACACGAGCTCTGCGAGCGCGGATTCTCCCCGGTCCGCGTCGTCGGCCCGGCGGCCTGGAACGTGTTCGGCTACTCCGCGCCCGAAGACTTCCTCTGGTACGAGTCGCGCGTTTTGCCGGGTATCGAAGGGCTTCCGGCGGCGATCATGTGCACGTATGACGCGGCGCAGCTACCCGCGCCGGCTCTCCTCTACGGGGCCCTGGAAACGCACTCGCACACGATGATCAACGGAGTCATCTCCGTAAGTGCGTCCTTCATGCCGGCGGACCGCTATTTGAAGACGCGGCTCATCCATCTTCCCTGGCTCGAGCCGGAGGAAGAGAAAGACGAAGTCATTTCAGCATCGGAAGACGGTCCAGAGCGTGGCCCACGTAACCGAACGCGATAAAGCCGAGGGCCGCGAGACACACAAAGAACGCGAAGATCCACATTAGGAACGCCGTGTTCCGAACGTGGGTGCTGTCGTCCCTAACTCGCTTCGCGGGTTATTTCTCCTCCATCGACTTCGCGATGGCGGCGAGGAATTCCTTGTTCGTCTTGGTCTTGCCGAGCCGTTGCAGCAGGAGCTCGGTGCCTTCGATCTGCCCCACGGCCGAGAGCATCTTTCGCAGCAGGATTACCTGCCGCATGACCTCGGGGGCGAGCAGCATCTCCTCGCGGCGTGTGCCCGACGCGGGGATGTTGATGGCGGGGAAGGTGCGTCGTTCCTGGAGCTTGCGGTCCAGGATCATCTCGGAGTTACCGGTCCCCTTGAACTCCTCGTAGATCACGTCGTCCATCCGGGAGCCGGTGTCGACGAGGCATGTCGCGAAGATCGAGAGCGATCCGCCGCCTTCGATGTTTCGCGCCGCGCCGAAGAAACGCTTCGGCGGGTACAGCGCGACGGGGTCCATACCACCCGACAGCGTGCGACCGGACGGCGGGACGGCGAGGTTGTACGCGCGCGCGAGGCGCGTGATCGAGTCGAGAAGGATGACGACGTCCCGTCCGGTCTCGACGAGACGCTTGGCGCGCTCGAGCGCGAGCTCCGCCACGCGGGTGTGGTTCTCGGTCGGTTCGTCGAATGTCGACGAGAACACCTCGCCCTTGATCGAGCGGCGGATGTCGGTGACTTCCTCGGGCCGCTCGCCGACGAGCACGACCATGATGTGGACGTCCGTGTGATTCCCGGAGATACCGTTCGCGATGTCCTTCAGCAGCTGCGTCTTGCCGGCTTTCGGCGGCGACACGATGAGCGCGCGCTGGCCGTAACCGAGGGGATTCACGAGGTTGATGAGCCGCTGGCTGAGGTTCGTGCTGTCGACTTCGAGGTCGAACATCTCGTCCGGGAAGACCGGCACGAGGTTCTCGAAGACCGGGCGGCGCTTGGCCTGGTCGGGGTCGACGCCATTCACAGCGTCGACGCGCAGAAGGCTGAAGTACTTCTCGCTGTCCTTCGGCGGTCGCGTCCCGCCTGTCACGAAGTCGCCGGTCCGTAGCCCGAGGCGGCGGACCTGACTCGAGCCGACGTAGACATCTTCCGGTGAAGGGAGAAGCGAGCGGCGCCTGAGGAAACCGAAACCGTCCTCGACGATCTCGAGGATGCCCTGCGCGAAAATTTGGCCCTGAGTCTCGGTCTGCGCCTGAAGGATGCGTGTGATCAGGTCCTGCTGGCCGAGGGCTGCGGCGCCTTCGATGTTCAGTTCTTTTGCGATATCAGCGAGCTCTTTCGGCTTCTTGTCGTTGAGCTCGCCGATCGAGTAGATCTTCCGAGTCGGTGCCGCTGGGGGTACCTCGCGGCGCGTGGCCGTCGCGGTGGCGGTGCCGCCGTTCGTCGCCGGGCCGTTGCTGGCCGGGCCGTTGCTGGCCGGGCCGTTCGTGGCGTTCGCAACGGGGGTTTCTTTGCTCGTAGGTGTGTCTTGCGGGGTGGGTTCTGGATTGTCCAAGTGGTGTGTTCGCTCCTTAGCTTGCCTGCGGCCTTGTCGCCCAGGTCTCTGGCTTCGTGGGTCCGGTGGGCGCATTTAGGTGCGCGCGCATCCGGCTGGTGAGAAGGGGAAAGGTTGTGTGAGCCAGTATACAGCGACATGCCGAGTCTGACCACGGCCCAGGCGTCCGATCTCGTCCTGCTCTCGCGTGACATCCACAGCCATCCCGAGCTGGCGTACCAGGAGCGTCATGCGCTGGCCGCGATCGCCGCTTTCCTCGAGCGCGCGGGCCACCGCGTTGAGCGGGGGATCGGAGGGCTCGAAACCGCGTTCCGCACGCGCGCGGGTCCAAAGGACGGTCCGGCCGTTGCTCTGCTCGCAGAGTACGACGCGCTTCCCGACGTCGGGCATGGCTGCGGCCACAACCTGATAGCGATCAGCAACGTCGGTGCCTATCTCGTCGCGGCGGCGAGCGCGGAACGTCTCCAGGTGGCGATCGAGCTGATCGGCACCCCCGCCGAAGAAAACGGCGGGGGCAAGATCGACCTCATACGGAAGGGCGTCTTCGACCGGGTCCTCGCCGCGCTGTCGTCGCATCCCTCTGGGCAGGGCGGATGGGCCGTCAGCGGCACGGGCCTCGGCGTCGTTGGAAAGCGCGTGACCTTCACCGGGGTCGCAGCGCACGCCGGATCCGCGCCGGAGAAGGGACGCAACGCGCTCAATGCGGTCATCCGTTTCTTCGTGGGGATCGACGGGTGGCGCCAGCAGCTCGACGGCGATGCGCGCGTGCACGGGTACATCAGCGACGGCGGGAAGGCGATGAACGTCGTGCCCTCGCGCACCGAGGCGATCTTCGGACTCCGCGCGAAAGAACGCGAGACGCTCGATGGGATGGTCGAGCGGTTCGGCGACATCGCAAAGGGTGCGGCCCTCCTCACCGGCACGAAAGTCGAGATCGCCGAATATCTCCCGTACTACGAGCCGGTGAAGGCGAATCTGGCCCTGGGCGACGTGATCGCGGCCGAGCTCGAGCGAAGCGGCGTCACTCCGGTGCGCGGCGTGCTCGTGACCGCATCGACCGACCTCGGCAACGTCTCGACGAAGGTGCCGACCGACTGGGTCCGCTTCCCGGTGAGCGAGAAACCCGTACCGGGCCATTCCGAGCAGATGCGCGATGCGAGCGTGACCGACCTCGCGCACCGGAATGCCATGATCACTGCCGAGGTCCTCGGCGCGACGGCGGTGCGCGTCGCGACGGACAAGGCCCTGCGCGAGCGCATCGCGAAATGAACGACCCCTTCCGCGACGACCTCATCAGGCTCTCGCGCGAGATCAACGCGGATCCCGAGCTCGCATACGAGGAGCATCGCGCGGTCGGACGCATTACCGCACTCCTCGAGAAGCACGGGCACAAAGTGGAGCGCAATGTCGGCGGACTCGCGACGGCCTTCCGCTCGCGGGTGGGGCCGCCTGGTCCGGCGGTCGCGCTTCTCGCCGAGTACGACGCGTTGCCGGACGTCGGGCACGGCTGCGGTCACAACCTGATCTCAATGACGATCGTCGGCGCGTACCTCCGCGCGGCGGCGAAGGCGAACGATCTGCAGGTCGGGATCGAGCTCGTGGGGACGCCGGCGGAGGAGAAGGGCGGAGGAAAGATTGACCTCCTCGACAAGGGCGTCTTCAAGGACACCGTGGCCGCGCTGTTTTCGCATCCGGGCGCCGGTGGCAACTGGAGCGTGAGCGAGAAGCTCCTTGGGATCATGGTCAAGCGCGTCATCTACGAGGGCCTCGCCTCGCACGCGGCGGTCTCGCCGGAGAAGGGCCGCAACGCCCTTACCGCGCTGATCGCGCTCTTCGTCGCGGTCGACGGCTGGCGGCAGCACCTTCCGAAAACGGCACGCGTGCACGGGATCATCCGCGAAGGCGGCGTGGCCTCGAACATCATCCCGTCGCGGGCGGTGGGTGACTTCGGTATCCGCGCCGCCGACATGGACGCGCTGAAAGAGATGGTCGCGATGTTCGAGGACATGGCGAGAGGCGCCGCGCTGCAGACCGGCACGAAGGTCAAGATCGAAGACGAGATGCGCGCGTATCTGCCGGTCGAGGCGAACGCGAAGCTCGGTGACGTGCTCACGGAGGAGCTCGTACGCCGAGGGAAGGCACCCTCACGCGGGCATCTCGTGACCGCGTCCGGCGACATCGGCAACGTGTCTCAAAAGGTGCCGACGGACTACATCGGCTTTCCGGTCAGCGCGCAGGAGATTCCCGGCCACTCGCACAAGATGCGCGAAGCGTCGGTCAGCGACTACGCGCATGAAAGCGCGTTCGTGGTCATCGACGCGCTCGCCGCGACAGCGCTCAAAGTCGCGACCGACAAGGCGTTTCGCGACTCGCTGCGCAAGTGACCAAGGATCACAACGGGCGCAATCGCGCCGCGCGCGAGCGCCTCGAGGCCGTGATCGCGCGAGTGGGGAACCGCGATGTCACGCTGGGCGACGGTTGGACCGCCGCCGGGCTCCTGGCTCACCTCGCGTTCTGGGATCGTCTCGCGGCCGCCCGGCTGGAGAAGCATCTGCGCGAGGGGCAGCCTCCGATCTTCGCCACAGACGACGTGACCGACCTGACCAACGCTGCCGGCATGCGGCAATGGAAAGAGACCCCCGCGGGTGTTGCGGGGACGCAGGCGCGCGAGGCGGCCGCCGAGATCGATCGGCTGATCGAGACGTTGCCCGCGGACAAGCTCGACGGCCTCAAAGCGCTCGGGCGCTCCTTCCTTATCGATCGCTCCAATCACCGCAAGGAGCATCTCGACCAGATCGAGCGCGGGCTCCCGTGAGCGGCCCGGCGACCAACGATCTCGACCATCCGATCCCGCGGACCGAGTTTCCGGCGAAACGAGTGCTCGAGTTCGACTTTCCGGGTCTCGAGATCGGCGTCGCCGAGTACGAGGAGGGCCCGACCGGCTGCACCATCTTTCACCTCCCCAAGCTGGCCTCGCTCGCGATCGACGTGCGCGGCGGCTCGCCCGGTGTCAACGGTCAGCACCTCGACGCGATCAACGCGATCTGTTTCGCTGGAGGTTCCCTCTACGGGCTCGAGGCTTCGACCGGCGTTGCCGCCGAGCTCTTCAAGGCGCGCGGCTACTCCACGAAATGGATGGACATCGCTCTCGTCTCGGGCGCGATCATCTTCGACTACGGCACGCGCCCCAATGCGATCTATCCCGACAAGGAGCTCGGCCGCGCCGCGGTCCGCGCCATGCGCCCGGGCCGCTTCCCTCTGGGCGCTCGTGGCGCCGGCCGATCGGCGACGGCGAGCCACGGCGTCGGCGCGGAGCTCGCCGGACAGGGCGGCGCATATCGCGAGTCGGGACCGACCAGGATCCTCGCGTTCGTGGTCGTGAACGCGTACGGCTGCATCGTCGACCGCACC